>NZ_JBVJNN010000022.1:96241-123499 GCF_055583685.1 Streptomyces sp. NPDC104581 | reverse complement strand
CGTACCCCCCCCCCCCCCCCTCCCCTCCCCCCCCCCTCCCCCCCCCCCCCCCCCCCCCCCCCCCCCCCCCCCCCCCCCCCCCCCCCCCCCCCCCCCCCCCCCCCCCCCCCCGCCCGCAGCCGCACCCCGCACCCCGCACCGATCACCGCCGCTCGTCCCCCGTCACCGCGATCGGACACACGCGATCGGACACACCGGTGAACGGACCAACCGCCCCCGGCCCACCGCCATGCACGACGATGACCTGGCCGCGCGCGCCGCCCACAGGGACCGGATCGCCGAGCGCGCCACCATCGACCTGCGGGCAGCCGACGCAGCAGAGGAGAGAGCATGGCCGCCAATCCAGCATTCGTGATCGTCGGAGCCGGCCTGGCCGGAGCGAAGGCAGCGGAGGCCCTCCGTGAGGAGGGCTTCGACGGCCCGATCGCACTGCTCGGCGAGGAGAGCGAGCGCCCCTACGAACGGCCGCCGCTCTCCAAGGGCTATCTGCGGGGCAAGGACGAACGCGAGACGGCCTTCGTGCACCCTTCCGGGTGGTACGCGGAGCACGACGTCGATCTGCGGCTGGGCACCACGGTCACCGCGATCGACCCGGCCGCCCACGAGGTCACGCTCTCCGACGGCGGTCGCGTCGGCTACGCGAAGCTGCTGCTGACCACCGGCTCGTCGCCCCGCCGGCTGCCGCTGCCGGGGGCCGACCTCGAAGGGGTGCTCCAGCTGCGCCGGTTCGCCGACAGCGACCGCATCAAGGAGACGTTCTCATCCGCGTCGCGCGTCGTGGTGATCGGTGCGGGCTGGATCGGTCTGGAGACGGCCGCCGCCGCCCGGGAGGCCGGGCTCGAGGTCACGGTCCTGGAGTCGGCCGAACTCCCGCTGCTCCAGGTGCTGGGCCCGGAAGCCGCCCGGGTCTTCGCCCGGCTGCACACCGATCACGGGGTCGAACTGCGCTGCGGCGTCGAGGTCGCGGAGATCACCGGCACGGCCGGCCGGGCGACGGGTGTACTGCTGGCCGACGGAAGCCGCCTCGACACCGACGCGGTGATCGTCGGCGTCGGCATCACCCCCAACACCCGACTCGCCGCGGCGGCCGGCCTGGAGGTCGACAACGGCATCCGCGTCGACGCCCACCTGCGCACCTCCGAGCCGGACATCCACGCCGCGGGAGACGTCGCCAACGCCTTCCACCCGTCGCTGGGCAGGCACATCCGCGTCGAGCACTGGGCCAACGCGCTCAACCAGCCCCGGACCGCGGCGAGGACGATGCTCGGCCGGGACGCGGCGTACGACCGCGTCCCGTACTTCTTCACCGATCAGTACGACCTGGGCATGGAGTACACCGGATACGCCGAACCCGGCTCCTACGACCGGGTCGTCTTCCGCGGTTCCACGGACACACGGGAGTTCATCGCCTTCTGGCTCGCCGGGGGTCGTGTGCTGGCCGGGATGAACGTCAACGTCTGGGACGTCACCGATCCGATCCGTGACCTCGTCACCTCCGGCCGGGCGGTGGACGCGGACGAACTCGCCGACAGCGACGTGCCCCTGACGGACCTTCTCGCGCGCGCCGGAAGGACCGCCGGCTGATCCGACGACGGCGCCCCTCCCCCGGCGGCGCCGACGCGGCGAGGGGCCCGGGAGATTGTCCCGGCCCCCTCGCCGTGCGCACCGCTGCTCAGACGCGGCGGATCAGTCGGTCAGATCCACCGAGCGCGCCGAGTTGGCGCCGATCTCGGCGGAGATCTCGGCCAGCACCGCCGGGGGCACGTTGTCGTCGACGGACAGGACGACCAGCGCCTCGCCGCCCTCCTCCGCACGCGAGACCTGCATCCCCGCGATGTTCAGCCCCGCCTCGCCGAGGATCCGGCCGACGGTGCCGACGACACCCGGACGGTCCTCGTACCGCAGGACGACCATGTGGTCGGCCAGGGACACGTCGACGTCGTACTCACCGATGGCGACGATCTTCTGGAGGTGCTTCGGGCCTGCGAGCGTGCCGGAGACCGACACGTCCTCGCCGCCCGAGAGCGTGCCCCGCACGGTGACCACGTTGCGGTGGTCGGGCGACTCGCTCGACGTCGTGAGACGTACCTCCACACCGCGCTCCTGCGCGAACAGCGGCGCGTTCACATACGACACCGTCTCGTCGACGACATCCTCGAACACGCCCTTCAGCGCGGAGAGTTCGAGCACCTTCACATCGTGCTGCGTGATCTCGCCGTAGACCTCGACATCGAGGCGTACGGCGACCTCGCCCGCCAGCGCGGTGAAGATCCGGCCCAGCTTCTCGGCGAGCGGCAGACCCGGGCGTACGTCCTCGGCGATGACCCCTCCCTGGACGTTGACCGCGTCGGGCACCAGCTCACCGGCGAGCGCGAGGCGCACCGACCTGGCGACCGACACGCCCGCCTTCTCCTGCGCCTCGTCCGTGGAGGCGCCGAGGTGCGGGGTGCAGACGACCTGGTCGAACTGGAAGAGCGGGGAGTCCGTGCAGGGCTCCTTCGCGTAGACGTCCAGACCGGCGCCCGCGACACGGCCCTCCTTGAGCGCGGAGGCCAGCGCCTCCTCGTCCACGATCCCGCCGCGCGCGGCGTTGACGATCCGCACCGTCGGCTTGACCTTGTGCAGCGCCTCGTCCCCGATCAGGCCCAGCGTCTCGGGGGTCTTCGGCAGGTGCACGGTGATGAAGTCCGACACCTCGAGCAGCTCGTCCAGGGAGAGCAGCTTGACGCCCATCTGCGCGGCTCGCGCGGGCTGCACGTAGGGGTCGTACGCGACGATCTTCATCCCGAACGCCGACATGCGCTGCGCGACCAGGACGCCGATGCGGCCGAGACCGACGACGCCGAGCGTCTTCTCGCTCAGCTCGACGCCCGTGTACTTGCTGCGCTTCCACTCGCCGTTCTTCAGGGCGGTGTTGGCCTGCGGGATGTTGCGCGCCGTGGCGACCAGCAGACCGCAGGCCAGCTCGGCGGCGGTGACGATATTGGAGGTGGGCGCGTTGACGACCATGACGCCGGCCTTGGTGGCGGCCGAGACGTCGACGTTGTCGAGCCCGACGCCGGCGCGGGCGACGACCTTCAGCTTCTTCGCCGCGGCGACGGCCTCGGCGTCGACCTTGGTCGCGGAGCGGACAAGGATCGCGTCCACGTCGGCGATGGCGGGCAGCAGTTCGGCGCGGTCGGCACCGTTGCAGTGCCTGATCTCGAAGTCCGGGCCGAGGGCGTCGACAGTGGCGGGCGACAGCTCCTCGGCGATGAGTACAACCGGCTTTTCGTTGGAACGCGAGCTCACGTGGGTCCTCACAGGTCCATTGCGGACGGCCGTCCCGACGGCCGCAGGCGGCGGAGGGTGCCAGGCCCGGGTCGGGGCCTGATCGCGTGGAAGACGCACGACATTGTGGGCCTGACGCGGATGTATGCAGCAGTGTAGTGGTGTCGGCGGCAGGGGTTTCCCGCCTCGACGGGCGGATCACCCGTACGTGGCCGGACCCCGCCACAAGCGCTTTCCGACGGCCGTCCGGCGCCCTTTCGGCACCCCTGGCGACGGTCCGCCGTTACGGGCCGGTCCGGGGGGGGGGGGGGGGGGGGGGGGGGGGGACAACCCCGACCCCCCCGTCCACCCTTTCCCCCCCCCCCTGCCACCGTCCCCCCTCCCCCCCCCCCCCCTCCCCCCCCCCCCCCCCCCCCCCCCCCCCCCGCGCACGCCTCAGGCGTCGTCGTTGTCGACCCAGCTCATCAGCTTGCGCAGCTCGCGGCCCGTGCTCTCCAGCAGCGAGTCGCTGTCGGCCTTCTTGTACTCGTTGTACTTCTTCAGACCGCCGTGGTACTCGTCCATCCAGTTCTTGGCGAACGTGCCGTCCTGGATCTCGGCGAGGACCTTCTTCATCTCGGCCTTGGTCTGGTCCGTGATGATCCGCGGGCCGGTGACGTAGTCGCCCCACTCGGCGGTCTCGGAGACCGACCAGCGCATCTTGTCCAGGCCTCCCTCGTACATCAGGTCCACGATCAGCTTCAGCTCGTGGAGGCACTCGAAGTACGCGATCTCCGGCTGGTAGCCGGCCTCGACCAGCGTCTCGAACCCGGCCTTGACCAGAGCGGACGTACCGCCGCAGAGGACGACCTGCTCGCCGAAGAGGTCGGTCTCGGTCTCCTCGCTGAAGGTCGTCTTGATGACGCCGGCGCGCGTGCCGCCGATGCCCTTCGCGTAGCTCAGCGCCAGCTCGAAGCCCTTGCCGGTGGCGTCCTGCTCGACGGCCGCGATACACGGCACGCCGCGGCCCTCCTCGTACTGACGGCGGACGAGGTGGCCCGGTCCCTTGGGGGCGACCATGGCGACGTCGACACCGGCGGGCGGCTTGATGAAGCCGAAGCGGATGTTCAGGCCGTGTCCGAAGAAGAGCGCGTCGCCGTCCTTCAGGTTGTCCTTGATGGACTCCTCGTAGACCTGTCCCTGGATCGGGTCCGGCACCAGGATCATGATGACGTCGGCCTCGGCCGCGGCGGCGGCGGGCGTCACCACGCGCAGGCCCTGCTCCTCGGCCTTCGCCCTGGACTTGGACCCCTCGTGCAGGCCGACCCGGACGTCGACACCCGAGTCACGGAGCGACAGCGCGTGGGCGTGGCCCTGGCTGCCGTAGCCGATGACCGCGACCTTGCGGCTCTGGATGATGGACAGGTCGGCATCGTCGTCGTAGAACAGCTCGGCCACTGGGTCTTCTCCTTGGTGTGCAAACTGAGGTGTCGCGGTGGTGGGCCCCACCGTACGGCGGAGCGGGTAAAGGGAGTCTCACGGTCTCGGCATACGAACCGGGGTGCCGTACGGCTCCGATGGCGGCGCCTCCGGGCGGACCCGGAAGCGCCGCCGGAGCGGGGCTACGCGCTGCGGTCCAGCGCCCGCAGGCTGCGGTCGGTGATGGACCGCGCGCCGCGCCCTATGGCGATCGTGCCGGACTGGACCAGCTCCTTGATGCCGAACTGCTCCAGCATCTTCAGCATGGCGTCGAGCTTGTCACTCGATCCGGTGGCCTCGATGGTGACGGCCTCGGGCGAGACGTCCACGGTCTTGGCGCGGAAGAGCTGCACGATCTCCACGATCTGGGAGCGGGTCTCGTTGTCGGCGCGGACCTTCACCAGGACGAGTTCCCGCTGGATCGCGGCGCCGGGCTCCAGTTCGACGATCTTCAGGACGTTGATCAGCTTGTTGAGCTGCTTCGTCACCTGTTCGAGCGGCAGGTCGTCGACGTTGACCACGATGGTGATGCGGGAGATGTCGGGGTGCTCGGTGACACCCACCGCGAGTGAGTCGATGTTGAAGCCGCGCCGGGAGAACAGCGCGGCGATCCTGGCCAGGATGCCGGGGGTGTTCTCCACCAGGACGGAGAGGGTGTGCTTGGAAGACATGTTCGTCGTTCTTTCTCTCGCTCTCGGCATCCGGCTCAGTCGTCCAGGCCGTCGCCGAAGTCGGGGCGCACACCCCGGGCGGCCAGGACCTCGTCGTTGGAGGTGCCCGCGGCGACCATCGGCCAGACCTGGGCGTCCTCGTGGACGATGAAGTCGACCACCACGGGGCGGTCGTTGATGGAGTTGGCCTTGGCGATCACGGCGTCCAGCTCGTCCGGGGACTCGCAGCGCATCGCGACGCAGCCCATGGCCTCGGAGAGCTTCACGAAGTCCGGGATCCGGGTGCCGCCGTTGGGCTTGGCGCCGTCCGGGGCCGCGCCCTCGAAGGAGCCGCCGGCGGCCACGTCGGGCCCGCTGTGCAGGACGGTGTTGGAGTAACGCTGGTTGTAGAAGAGGGCCTGCCACTGGCGGACCATGCCCAGCGCCCCGTTGTTGATGATCGCGACCTTGATGGGGATGTTGTTGAGGGCGCAGGTGACCAGTTCCTGATTGGTCATCTGGAAGCAGCCGTCCCCGTCGATCGCCCACACCGTGCGCTCCGGCTGCCCGGCCTTGGCGCCCATCGCGGCCGGGACGGCGTACCCCATCGTGCCCGCGCCGCCGGAGTTGAGCCAGGTGGCGGGCTGCTCGTAGTCGATGAAGTGGGCGGCCCACATCTGGTGCTGGCCGACGCCCGCCGTGTAGATCGTGTCGTCCGGGGCGAGCTGGCCGATGCGCTGGATGACGTGCTGCGGGGAGAGACTGCCGTCGGCCGGCTGGTCGAAGCCGAGCGGGTACGTCTCGCGCCAGCGGCTCAGGTCGCGCCACCAGGCGCTGTAGTCACCGACGTTGCCCTCGGTGTGCTCGGCCTGGACCGCCTGGACGAGGTCGGCGAGGACCTCGCGGGCGTCGCCCACGATCGGCACGTCGGCGGCGCGGTTCTTGCCGATCTCGGCCGGGTCGACGTCGGCGTGGACGATCTTGGCGTACGGGGCGAAGCTGTCCAGCTTGCCGGTGACGCGGTCGTCGAAGCGGGCTCCGAGGGCGACGATCAGGTCGGCCTTCTGCAACGCGGTGACGGCGGTGACCGCACCGTGCATGCCCGGCATTCCCACGTGCAGCGGGTGGCTGTCGGGGAACGCGCCCAGCGCCATCAGGGTGGTGGTGACGGGGGCGTTGGTCAGTTCGGCGAGAACGCGCAGTTCGGCGGTGGCCCCGGCCTTGATGACGCCGCCGCCGACGTACAGCACCGGCCGCTTGGCCTGGGTGATCAGCTTGGCGGCCTCGCGGATCTGCTTGGCGTGCGGCTTGGTGACCGGCCGGTAGCCGGGCAGCTCCTGGGCGGGCGGCCAGCTGAAGGTGGTCTTCGCCTGGAGGGCGTCCTTGGCGATGTCCACGAGGACGGGTCCCGGGCGGCCCGTGGCGGCGATGTGGAACGCCTCCGCGATGGTGCGCGCGATGTCCTCGGCCTTGGTGATCAGGAAGTTGTGCTTGGTGATCGGCATCGTGATGCCGCAGATGTCCGCCTCCTGGAAGGCGTCCGTGCCGATCGCCTTGCTGGCGACCTGGCCGGTGATCGCGACGAGCGGCACGGAGTCCATGTGCGCGTCGGCGATCGGGGTGACCAGGTTGGTCGCGCCGGGGCCCGAGGTGGCCATGCAGACGCCGACCTTGCCGGTGGCCTGCGCGTAGCCGGTGGCCGCGTGGCCGGCGCCCTGCTCGTGGCGGACCAGGATGTGACGGAGCCGGGTGGAGTCCATCATCGGGTCGTAGGCCGGGAGGATGCAGCCGCCGGGGATGCCGAATACCGTGTCGGCTCCCACTTCCTCGAGAGAGCGGATGAGGGACTGCGCGCCCGTGACGTGCTCAACGGTGGCGGACGCGGGTCCGCCGTTACGGGCGCGCGGCGTCGGGTGGGCCCCGGTGGCCTGCTCGGTCATCGTCATTCTCTTCTCGAGGCTGAGGGTTTTTGCGGGGGTTTGGGCGGTGCCGGTACAACAAAAAACCCCTCGTGCCGGGAGGCAGGCGAGGGGAGCGCGTCGGTGCGGTCTGCAGAGCCGATGAAGGGCACTGCTTCAGCCGACGCGCTTTCCAAGTACGAGAATTCGGGTGCGCATGGCATTGACCCTCCCTCCGACGCGCCGCCACTGTCAAGTGGGTGGGACTGGCGTCTCAACATTTGAGCGGACGGACGGTCGGGTGATCGGCCGGGGGATCATGTCCGGGGTGGCCGCCCGTGTCCGGCGGACGGGCAGCGGGCCGCCGCTCAGCACGGGCAGCGGGGTGGCCCCGGGGAGCGGGAACTCGCCGCGGATCAGCGCGCGGCGCAGCCGGTACTCGTCCAGGGGACCGGAGAACGCCATGCCCTGGCCGTGGGTGCAGCCCATGGCGCGGAGCGCGAGAACCTGTTCCGGTACGTCGACGCCGTCGGCCACCGAGACCATGCCCAGATCGCCGGCGATCCGAAGCAGCCCGGCGGTGATCTTGTGCAGCCTGGCGGACTCGACGACGCCCTCGACCAGCCCGCGGTCCAGTTTCAGTACGTCCACGGGGAGCCGGCGCAGCGCGTTGATCGCCGCGTAGCCGCTGCCGAAGCCGTCGAGGGCGATCCGTACGCCGAGACGGCGCAGCGCGAGCAGGCGGTGCTCCAGCTCGTCCAGGGAGATGCGCGGGTCGCTGTCGGCCAGCTCGATCAGCAGGGCGCCCGAGGGGAGCCCGTGGCGGGTCAGCAGGGCCTCGATGGAGCCCAGTGGCATGGACCGGTCGAGCAGTCTGCGGGCGGAGAGGCGGACGGTCACCGGTACGAGGTGGCCCGTCCGGGCGCGCTCGGCGGCCTGCTCGACGGCTTCTTCGAGCAGCCAGCGCCCTAACTCGGCGGTGCGGTCGCTGTCGTCGGCGACCCGCAGGAACTCGGCGGGGGTGAAGAGGATGCCCTGGGCGGAGCGCCAGCGGGCCTGGGCGGCGACGGCGGAGACCCGTCCGGTGGACAGGTCGACCACGGGCTGGTGCAGCAGGGCGAATTCGCCGTCCCGCAGGGCGGTGCGGAGCCTGGTGGCCAGTTCGGTCCTGCGGACCACGTCGGCCTGCATCTGGGGGGCGTACAGCTCGACGCGGTTCTTGCCGCCGGCCTTGGCGCGGTACATGGCGAGGTCGGCGTTGCGCATGAGGTGGGTGGGGGTGATGCCGGGTTCGGCGAAGGCGACTCCGATGGAGGCGGCGACGCGGACATCGTTGCCTTCGATGCGGTACGGCTGCGACAGCTTCAGGCGCAGCCGGTCCGCGATCTCGTGGACCTGGTACTCGCGGGCCCTCTGGTCGTCGGTGCCGTCGCCGAGGATGAGGGCGGCGAACTCGTCCCCGCCGAGGCGGGCGGCGGTGTCCCCGGCCCGTACCGCGTCCTGGAGGCGGCGGGCCGCGTGGATCAGCAGTTCGTCGCCGACCTGGTGGCCGAGGCGGTCGTTGACGCCTTTGAAGCCGTCGAGGTCGATGAAGAGGACCGCTGTGCCGGGGTCGCCGGCACGGCGCCCGGAGAGGGCCTGGCGGACCCGCTCGGTGAACAGGGCCCGGTTCGGCAGGTCGGTGAGCGGGTCGTGCTCGGCGTTGTGCTGCAACTGGGCCTGGAGCCGCACCCGTTCGGTGACGTCGCGGCTGTTGAGGATCAGACCGCCCTGGTGGCGGTTGATCGTGGACTCCACGTTGAGCCAGTCGCCGGTGCCGGACTTGAAGCGGCATTCGATCCGGGTGGTGGGCTCCTCCGTGGGAGGGGCGGCCAGGAAGCGGCGCACTTCGCGTTTGACCCGGCCCCGGTCGTCGGGGTGGATGATCGATTCCAGTGCGGCGCCGACGAGGCCGTCCGCCTCGCGTCCGTAGACACCGGCCGCGGCGGGGCTGACGTAGTCCAGGGTGCCCTCGGGTCCGGCGATCATGATGACGTCGCTCGATCCCTGGACCAGGGAGCGGAAGTGGTTCTCCTTCTGGGCCAGTTCATGGGTGAGCGCGATGTTGTCGACGAGCATGATGCCCTGCCGTACGACCAGGGCGAGGACGACCGTGCAGCCGGTGAGGACCACGACGCGGTCGACCCGGCGGCCCTCGATGACGTTGTACAGGATCCCCAGGGTGCACACGGCGGCGGCGAGATACGGCGTGAGCGCGGCCAGGGAGCCCGCGATCGGCCTGCCGGGCTGCCGGGGCGCGGGCGGCGGTCTCACCGGCTCGGGCGGGCTCTCGGCGGCCCTGCGGACGCCCCAGGGCGCGTAGGCGAGCAGCAGGGAGCCGGCGAACCAGCCCGCGTCGAGCAGTTGGCCCGAGCGGTAGTTCTCCCGGAGCAGCGGCGAGGTGAACAGGGCGTCGCACAGGACGGTGAGGGCGAGGGCGGCGATGGCGGAGTTGATGGCCGTGCGGCTGCCGGTCGAACGCCGGAAGTGCAGGGCGAGCACCATGCTGACGAGCACGATGTCCAGCAGCGGATAGGCGAGGGAGAGCGCGGCGTGGGCGACGGTCTCGCCGTCGAAGTGCGTGGTGTGGGCGAGGGCCAGGCTCCAGGAGAGCGTGAGGAGCGAGCCGCCGATCAGCCAGGCGTCGAGGCAGAGACAGACCCAGCCGGCCTTGCTGACCGGGCGTTTGGCGAGGACGAGCAGCCCGACGATGGCGGGCGGCGCGAAGCAGAGGAAGAACAGGTCGGCCAGGGAGGGACTCGGCACGGGGCGGTCGAGCACGACCTCGTACCACCCCCAGACCGCGTTCCCGCAGGCGGCCATCAGGGAGGAGAGCGAGAAGAGCAGCCAGGCGGGACGGAATCGGCTGTCGTTGCCGCGGGCGTAGAGGAAGCAGGAGACCGAGGCGATCAGGGCGGCGATGCTGAGGCCGAAGTCGCCCATGAACAGGGCCACTTCGGGGGAGCCCCAGCCGAGTGCCGCGCCGGTGGCGTAGCCCCCGCAGATGAGGGCGAGGAGGAGTTGCGCGAGGAGGCCGGTGCCGCCTCCGCCGGTGTCGGCGGCGCTGTCCCGGTCGCTGCCGCCCTCGGGGGCGACGCGGGGGCCGAGGAGCGCCCCGGGGGGGCTCACGGGGCCACCTCGGGCGGTGTCGCCGGCACCGCCGACGCGCCGGGTTCTCGCGCCGCGACAGGGCGCTTCGGTGCCGTGCGGGTGGGTGGGGTGCGCCTCGCCGGGGCCCGCGCCGGGGCCTGGGCCGTCGGCGCACGGCCTGGTGTCGTTGGGTCCGAAGGCCGCCGTGGACGGCCCTTCCGCGTCGGATCGTTCGTGCATCGGCAGTACATCGCCCGTCGCCCCCCTCGGATTCTGATCGCTCCGCCACGTCACCCCTCGCGCGACGCGGCCCCCAGATCGGGACGATACACCAGACTCGTCACTCAGGGACATAGTTCTTCTACTCTCCGTGACGAGCAGCGGAGTTGTCGTCCCCGGCGCGGACCGGCTTCCGCTCAGCCGGTGGTGAGCACCTCGTTGCGCAGAGCGTCCCCCGCCGCGTAGCGGGTGAGTTGGTCGGCGAGCAGACGCTTGGCGCGCGGCATGAAGGCGGAGGTGGATCCGCCCACGTGCGGACTGATGACGACACCCGGAGCATGCCAGAGGGGATGGCCCGGCGGGAGGGGTTCCGGATCGGTGACGTCGAGTGCGGCCGTGATCCGCCCGCTCTCCAGCTCGGCGAGGAGCGCCTTGGTGTCGGCCACCTGGCCGCGCGCGACGTTCACGAAAAGCGCGCCGTCCTTCATCCGGGCCAGGAACTCGGCGCCCGCCAGGCCCTTCGTCTCCTCCGTGAGCGGTGTCGACACGATGACGACGTCGGCCTCGGGCAGCAGGTCCGGCAGATCGGTGAGTGCGTGCACGGGGCCGCGCCCGGTGGCACGCGCGGAGCGCGCCACGCGCGCCACCCGCGCGCACTCGAAGGGCGCGAGCCGGTCCTCGATGGCGGCGCCGATCGAGCCGTAACCGACGATCAGGACGGACTTGTCGGCGAGCGCCGGGTAGAAGCCGGACCGCCACTCCTCGGCGTCCTGGCCCCGGACGAAGCCGGGGATGCCGCGCAGCGAGGCGAGGACGAGCCCGACGGTGAGTTCGGCGGTGCTGGCCTCGTGGACACCCTTGGCGTTGCACAGGCGTACGCCGGGGGGCAGCGAGCCGAGTCCGGGGGCCACGTGGTCGATGCCGGCGGAGAGGGTCTGCACGACGCGTACGGAGGTCATCGCGGCGAGCGGCCGGAGCGCGACGTCCATGCCCTTCATGTACGGGACCACGTAGAAGGCGCAGTCGGCCGGATCGCCGGGGAACGCGGGTGCGCCGTCCCAGTGGAGATATGTCAGGCCGGCGGGGAGCCCTTCGATCTCGTCGGCCGGTATCGGCAGCCATACGTCTGAAGTCATGGTCAGGAGGCTATGCGAAGCCCGTGGCGTCGTTGAAGGGCGTTCCACGGACCGGTACGGGCCGACGCCGGGGCGGGACGGCGACGGGGCGGGACGGCGCCGTCGGGCCCATGAGGTTAGCTGGGGTGCGTCCGGTGGGAGCGGGCACGCGAGGAAGCGGGAGGGGCGGGGCAGTTGGAGCGCAGGACGATCGGTGCGACAGCACTCACGGTGGGCGCCGTCGGGCTCGGCTGTATGCCGATGAGCTGGGCCTACAGCGCCTCCGAGCAGCGGGGCGACCGTTCGTCGCGGACGGTGCACACGGCGCTCGACGCCGGTACGACACTGCTCGACACGGCCGACATGTACGGGCCCTTCACCAATGAGCTGCTGCTGGGACGGGTGCTCACGCAGCGGCGCGACGACGCGTTCGTGTCCACCAAGTGCGGTCTGCTGGTGGGCGATCAGCACATCGTCGCCAACGGCCGTCCCGGCTACGTGCGCCGGGCGTGCGACGCGTCGCTGCGGCGGTTGCGCACGGAGGTGATCGACCTCTACCAACTGCACCGGGCCGACCCGGAGGTGCCGGTGGAGGAGACCTGGGGCGCGATGGCGGAGCTGGTGGCGGCGGGCAAGGTACGGGCCCTGGGGCTGTGCGCGGTGGACGCCCGCGCGTCACGCCGTGGCGGCGGGGGCGGGGGCCGTTACGGGGCGACGATCGCGCTGCTGGAGCGGATGCAGCAGGTGTTCCCGGTGAGCGCCGTGCAGGCGGAGCTGTCGGTGTGGGCCCCGGAGGCGGCGGAGCGGCTGCTGCCGTGGTGCGCGGCGCGGGGCGTGGGGTTCCTGGCGGCGATGCCGCTGGGCAGCGGCTATCTGACCGGCACGCTCACCCCCGGGCAGGGCTTCGAACCGGACGACGTACGGGCCAGGCATCCGCGCTTCACCGCCGAGGCGATGGCGTCGAACCAGCCGGCGGTGGCGGGGCTGCGGCGGGTCGCCGAGCGGCACGGGGCGACACCGGCGCAGGTGGCCCTGGCGTGGGTGCTGGCGCGCGGACCGCAGGTGGTGCCCGTTCCGGGGGCGAAACGGGAACGGTGGGTGGTGGAGAACGCGGCGGCGGCCGGGCTGGAGCTGTCGGCGGCGGATCTGGCCGAGATCGCCGCGCTGCCACCGGCGTGGGAGTCGTGGCACTGATACGGGCCGGATGGGAACCTGGCCGCGGGTCGCGGTGTATGAACAGTAGAGACGCAGCCGTCGAAGGGATCAAGATCGTGCAACGTGCTCCAGTGGCGGCCGTGTTGGCCGCAGCGGCGCTGTTCGTGGTGACCGCGTGCTCGTCCTCCGACGACGCGGCGCGGCCTGGGGGCCCGTCGGACTCCCCGTCCTCGTCGGTGTCGGACGGGGCGACGCCCCCGGACGGCGCGGCGAAGCCGTCGGCGCCGCCCGCGAAGGGGTCGGCGAAGGTGGTGTCGACGCTGACGGAGGGCCTCAAGTCGCCGTGGGGTCTGGCGGCGCTGCCCGAGGGCGATCTGCTGGTCTCCTCACGCGACGAGGGGACGATCACACGGGTCGACTCGGACACGGGTGAGAAGACGGACGTGGGCGCGGTGCCCGGCGTCGCACCGGGGGGCGAGGGGGGTCTGCTGGGCCTGGCGGTCTCCCCGTCGTTCGCCTCGGACACCTATGTGTACGCCTACTTCACGACGGACTCGGACAACCGCATCGCCCGGATGCTGTACGACCCGAAGAGGCCGGTGGGCCAGCAGCTGGGCGCGCCCGACACGATCCTGCGGGGCATCCCGAAGGGCAATATCCACAACGGCGGCCGGATCGCCTTCGGTCCGGACAAGATGCTCTACGCGGGCACGGGCGAGACGGGTGAGACGGGACTCGCGCAGGACAAGGAGTCCCTGGGCGGGAAGATCCTGCGGATGACACCGGACGGCCAGCCGGCGCACGGCAATCCGGAGGCGGATTCGGTCGTCTACACCTACGGGCACCGCAACGTGCAGGGTCTGGCCTGGGACTCCGACAAGCGGCTGTGGGCGTCGGAGTTCGGCCAGAACACCTGGGACGAGCTCAATCTGATCGAGCCGGGCAAGAACTACGGCTGGCCGGAGGCCGAGGGCAAGGCCGGGAAGTCGGGCTTCGTCGACCCGGTGGAGGAGTGGCGGACGAGCGACGCCTCACCGAGCGGTATCGCCTTCGCCGAGGGGTCCATCTGGATGGCGGCGCTGCGCGGTGAGCGGCTGTGGCGGATCCCGTTGGCGGGCGTGAAACCGTCGGCCGCCGCCCAGGGCTTCTTCAAGGGTGAGTACGGCCGTCTGCGCACGGTGGTGGCGACGGGCGACGGGGCGCTGTGGCTGATGACGAGCAACACGGACGGCCGGGGCACCCCGAAGCCGGGAGACGACAAGATCCTCCGGGTGGAGGTGACGTAGCGGACGCGCCCAGCGGGTGTCCGCGAAGTCCCGCCCGGCCCGCGGGCGGACGGCGCTCCTTTCCGGACGCGCCCTGGGTCCTGTCTTCGAACTGACGCCGTCCGCCCGCGGGGCGGGGCTCACGGCGTCCGGTGCGTGCGCTCGCGAGGCGGAGGACCGCCCTCGCACCGGACGTACCCGGGCGACTTCCGGCAACGCGGCGAGGGCGCGTGCCGGACGCCAGTGCGAAGACGGGACCTAGGCCGTGTCTGACAAATGGCGCCGTCCGCCCGTAGGGCGGGGCTCGCGGCGGCTGGTGCGGTGCATCGCAAGGCGGAGGATCGGACTCGTACCGGGCGTACTCGGCCGAGTCCGACAACGCGGCGAGGTGCCGTACCAGGCGCCGCGGGCCAGGCGGGATTTGTCAGACACGGCCTAGCGGTGTGTCGGCTCCAGGTCGGTGAAGAGGTGGAGGCGGTGGGTCATCGCCGCCGCCTCCGTGCGGCCCGAGACGCCGAGCTTGGCCAGGATGTTGGAGACGTGCACGCTCGCCGTCTTCGGTGAGATGTAAAGCTCCTCGGCGATCTGGCGGTTGCTGAGTCCCTCGGCCACCCGGCGCAGGACGTCCCGTTCACGGGGCGTCAGGCCCAGTGAGCTGACGGCGTCGGCCTCCGGGGCGGCGGCCGGGGCGAGCCCCGGGGTGGTGGAGAGGCTGATCCGCGCCCGTCCCGCGAGCAGTTCCGTCTCCTCGGCCAGGTGCCGCGCGCCGAGCCGCTTCGCCGTGGTGTGGGCCTGGATCAGGAGCGTGGTGGCCCGTTCCCGGTCGGCGGACGCGGCGAGGAGGTCCGCCGCCCAGCGGTGGCGCGCCTCGGCCAGCTCGTACGGCCGTGCCAGCGCCTCGAAGGCGGCCACGGCGCGGGCCCACAGCTTGGGGGCGACGATGCCGTCCGCGCGGGCGAGTTCGGCTTCGAGGAGCAGCTCGTACGCCTGCCAGATCGGGACCAGGGCGGGCAGTCGCTTCGCGTGGTCGCGGACGGTGGCCAGGATCGCCTCCCGCCCCGCGTCGGCCTCCGGCAGTCCGCGCGCGTCCGCCTCCATCGCCGCGGCCGAGCAGAGCAGCGGCAGCGCGTACCGCTGCATGCCCGGCGGGAAGCCCTGTGCGGCGACCTGTTCGAACTCGGCGCGGGCCTCGGCGAGCCGGCCCTGCCGCGCGGCGCTGACCATCGCCAGCCTGGCCGGCGCGATGACGTGCTGCGGCTGTGCGTCGTGCGGGCCGAAGACCGCTCGGGCCAGGGTCACCTGACTCGCGGCCCCGGCGGCGTCGCCGCGCCCGAGGGCGAGCAGAGCGCGCCGTACGGCCACCAGGGCGCGGGCCTTGGGGGCGTGCGCGATCCGGGCCGCCTCGTCGATCGCCGTCCGGGTCTCGTCCCAGCGGCCGAGCGAGAAGAGTGATTCGCTGAGATTGACCCGGACCCAGGCTTCCTTGTCGGACAGGCCCCGCTGATGGCAGAGGGTGATGCCGCGTTCGGCGGCGGCGACCGCCTCCTCCGAGCGGCCCACGCTCTCCAGCGTGGACGGCAGGTTGATGCTGATGCGGCCCAGGATGCCGAGCGTGCCGAGATTGCCCAGTTCGACGACGCGGTCCCGTACCGCGTACATCTCGGCGAGTCCCTCCTCGATGGATCCGGACTCGGTGGCGAGCCAGCCCCGGGTGGCTCTGGCGTGCAGTTCGATGTGCTCGGCGCCGACGAGGCGGGCGTACTCCACGGCCCGGTCGGCGGCGGCGAGGCTGTGGGGTCCCGGCCGGTGCAGGGCGCCCCAGCTCGCGACGTCGGAGAGGACGAAGGCGTGCACGGCGGACGGCGGCAGGCCGCGCACCAGGTCCTGGGCGGTGGCCAGTTCGTCCCAGCCGTCGCCGCGTGTGAGGTCCTGCACCAGCCGTGAGCGCTGTGTCCAGAACCAGGCGGCGCGCAGCGGGTCGTCCACGGTCTCCAGGACCCGCATCGCCTTCTTGGACAGCGCCAGGGCCCGTTCGCGTTCGCCGCCGGCGCGGGCGGCGACCGTCGCCTCGGCCAGCAGGTCGAGATAGCGCAGCGGGGCGCCCGTCCCTTCGGCGGTGGACGGGTGGACCTCGGTGTCGTCCGGGGGTCTCAGGCAGGCCCGGACGTCCTCCGGCGCGGCGTCCCACAGCTCCATGGCGCGCTCCAGCAGCCGTAGTTGCTCGGCGTGGGCGTAGCGCCGGCGGGCCTCGACGGAGGCGAGCAGGACGACGGGCAGGGCCTTGGCGGCGTCGTGCGCGTGGTACCAGTACCCGGCGAGGCGGGTGGTGCTCTCGTCGCCCCGTACCAGGGAGGGGTCGGCCTCCAGGGCTTCGGCGAGGCGGCGGTTGAGCCGGGAGCGTTCGCCGGGGAGCAGGTCGTCGCTGATGGCCTCGCGTACGAGCGAGTGTCTGAAGCGGTACCCGTCGCCGTCCACCGGGAGGAGGATGTTCGCACCCACGGCGGCCCGCAGCGCGTCGATCAGGTCGTCCTCGGAGAGCTGTGCGACGGCCAGCAGCAGGGGGAACTCGACGGTGGCGCCGCCCTCGGCGACGATCCTGGCCACCCGCTGGGCGTTCTCGGGCAGCGTCTCGACGCGGACGAGCAGCAGATCGCGCAGGGAGTCGGTGAGTCCGGAGCGGCAGCCGGACTCGATGGCGACGGCCAGTTCCTCCACGAAGAACGCGTTGCCGTCGGAGCGCGCGAAGATCTCGTCGACGAGCTGGGGCGCCGGCTCGTCCCCCAGGATGCCGTGCAGCTGTCGCCGGACCTCGGCGTGGCTGAAGCGGGAGAGCTCGATCCGGCTGACCGTGCGCAGCCGGTCCAGCTCCGCGAGGAGCGGGCGCAGCGGGTGACGGCGGTGGATGTCGTCGGTGCGGTAGGTGGTGATGACGAGGAGCCGGCCGCGGCGCAGCGTGCGGAACAGATAGGCGAGCAGATGGCGGGTGGAGGCGTCGGCCCAGTGCAGGTCCTCCAGGATGAGGACGACGGTGCGGCCGGCGGCGACGCGCTCCAGCAGCCGGACGGTCAGTTCGAAGAGGCTCGCCGTGCCGTGCTCGCCCAGGGCGTCGCTCGCCGAGGGGCCCAACTCGGGCAGGATCCTGGCCAGTTCGCCTTCCTGGCCGTCGGCGGCCGCGGCGATCTCCTCGGGCAGCAGTCGCCGCAGGCCGCGCAGGGCGGCGGAGAAGGGCGCGAAGGGCAGGCCGTCGCCGCCGATCTCGACACAGCCGCCGACCGCGACGACGGCGCCGTCGCGGCAGGCCACCGAGATCAGCTCCTCAATGAGCCTGGTCTTGCCGACGCCCGCCTCACCCCCGACGAGCAGCGCCTGCGGCTCCCCCGCGGCGGCGCGGGAGAGCGCTTCGGTGAGCGCGGTCAGCTCGCCGTCGCGACCGACGAACACGGGACTGACTGACTTGGTCTCCACGGTTGCGAGCATCGCACAGGGGTACGACAGCGCGGCACTCGTTATCGCGGCCCCCGAGGCCGTCGCGGTCGTCGCGGTCGTCGCGGCACCGGAGGCATCCGGACCCGGGGCCGTCGCGGGCGCCGGCGGCCCCTGCGGCGGCCTCGGGCCGGGCGTCCTCTTCAGGAGGGCGGGGCGGGCGGCCATCTCCGTACGCCCGTCACGCCGCGCTGACGAACCGGCCCCGGTGCGTTCCCACCCGCCTCTCACCCTCGTTGCCGGCGTCGCGCGCGGCCTCCTTGCGGGCCTTGCGCACCTGCCGGACCAGCCGCCGGCCGTCGGCCTCACGGATCAGATCGGCGGCCCGCATCTGCTGCATCTCGTACTCGAACATCTCGGCTCCCCTGTCACGAAGTGGTTCGGCGTCCTGCGATGCCTCAACACTCGTCTCCCAGGAGGTGCGCCCGCATCGGGCGACTGCCCCATCTTCGCGGCGCGGACGCCTTAGACGCGGGGTGGCGTGCCCGGTCCGGTCTAAGGCCGCCCCGGAACGCCTCACGCGCCGGACGGGCGGTGCCCGACGGCGCGTGAGGGTACGTGGGCCCCGCGGTGGTCCGTGAGGACCCGGGGGGACCCGTCGGAACGGTTGTCAGCCGGTGGCCGGCGGGGCGGCCGGCGGCGCCTCCGGCAGGGAGACGAAGACGTCGAAGTACATGCCGATCGAGATCAGCAGGGCGAGCGCGCCGAGCGCGACACCGGCGACGGCGAACGGCTGTACCCAGCTCTTGCGCTGCGGCAGGCCGAGCGCCACGAGGCCGACGATGAGCGCGAGGACGGCGAAGATGCCGTTGGTCAGCGCGGTGGCGTGCCAGGCGTCGCCGTAGATCTCGGAGATCTGCTGCTCCGCCGTGCCGGTCTGGCCCAGGTTGATCTGGCCGACGAGCGTCTCGCGTTCGGCGATCACCTTGCCGGACCAGGTGCCGATGAGCGCGACGAGCGAGAGCAGTACGGAGATGAGTGCCGTGGACGCGGCGGCGAGGCCGCTGGAGGGCGGCGGGGTGTACTCGCCGTCCGGGTCGTCCGCGAGCAGGTCACCGTCGTCGCCGCCGCTGTCGCCGGCGTCCGGCACGCCGTCGGCACCGTCCGCGCCGCCGGCCCGGTGCGAGCCCTCCGCGGCGCCCGCCTCAGAGCCCTCCCCCGGGTCCTTGGCCAGGCTCGGGCCCGGTGCGTCGTTCTTGCCGGCAGCGGCCGGAACGGCTCGCTCCGACTGGTTGTCGCCGCTTTCGTCCGCGGGCTCTTCTGGCTTGGTCGTGGGGTTCATGCGCCGCACGGTAGGCGGCCCTCATGAGAGATCCATGAGAGTTTCCTCAGACGGCGCCGCGCCGCAGCTCACGCCACTCGGGAGCCAGTACGGCCCAGACCTCCTGGTCCTGCCGGTGGCCGTGGTGGAGGTGGCTCTCGCGCAGGACCCCGTCGCGCCGCAGTCCGAGCCGCCTCGCGACCTTGAGGCTCGCGAGGTTGGCCGACGAGGCCACCCACTCCACCCGGTGGATGCCGCGCCGGTCCACCGCCCAGTCGATGAGCACGGTTGTCGCGCGGGTCACCAGACCGCGCCCCGTGGCGGCCGGTTCGAGCCAGCAGCCGACCTCGCAGTTGCCGCCCGGCGCGTCGAAGATCCGGAAGAGGACGCCGCCGACGAGAGTGCCGTCGAGCCAGATCCCGTAGATCCGTCCGGCGTCGGCGGCCTGCTTCTGCGCGTACGAGGTCAGGAAGGCCCGCGCCGATTCGAGGTCGGTGACGATGTCGGCGAGCCCGACGTGTTCGGTCACCAGTTCCCGCGCACGGTCCATGTGGGTGAGGAACTCCTCGGCCTGCCACGGCTCCAGCGGTCTCAGTTCCGCGTTGTCACCCAGTGCTGTCGCGAACATCGCGCTCCTCCTGTCCGGCGGGCTCAGTCGCGGCCCGTACGCCCCGGCACGTGTTCCGCGTGTTCCGCGGGCCCCTCGCGCCGTGCCGGGATCTTCCCAGACGCTCCACGGCCGGTGGCGGGCGCCTCGATGCTGATCCGCGGCAGCCAGCGGTCCAGCGTCCGGGGCAGCCACCAGTTGGCGCCGCCGAGCAGATGCATGAGGGCGGGGACGAGGAGCGTGCGGAGTACGAAGGCGTCCAGCGCGACCGCCGCGGCGAGCCCGATGCCGAACATCGCGATGACGCGGTCACCGGTGAGGACGAAGGCGAGGAAGACCGAGATCATGATCACGGCGGCCGAGTTGATCACACGGCCGGTCTCGGCGAGGCCGACGCGCACGGCCCGCCCGTTGTCGCCGGTCTCCAGCCACTCCTCGTACATCCGGCTCACCAGGAAGACCTGGTAGTCCATGGAGAGGCCGAAGAGGACCGAGACCATGATCACGGGCAGGAACGGCTCGATCGGGCCTCCGCTGCCGAGGCCGAGGAGTTCACTCCCCCAGCCCCACTGGAAGATCGCGACGACGATCCCGAAGGACGAGGCGACGGCGGCCACGTTCATCAACGCCGCCTTCAGTGGGATGCCGACGGACCGGAAGGCGAGCAGGAGCAGCAGACAGCCGAGGGCGACGACGACACCGACGAAGAGCGGGAGTTTGCCGACGACGACATCGGCGAAGTCGTCGTAGCTCGCGGTGACCCCGCCGACCGACACCTCCAGGGAGGTGCCCTCCTCGGCGCGGGGCAGCACATCCTTACGGAGGTGGTCGACGAGGTCGCTGGTGCGCTCCGACTGCGGGGACGACGCGGGGACGACGGTGAGCAGAGCGGTGTCGCCACTGCCGTTGAAGACGATCGGCCCGACGGAGGCGACGCCCTCCGAGGCCCGCAGCGTCTCCGGCAGCTGGTCCAGGGCGAGCCGGTCGTCGGCGCCGTCCAGTTCGGCGACGAGTGTCAGCGGGCCGTTGACGCCGGGGCCGAAGCCGTCGGCCAGCCGGTCGTACGCCTGGCGGGTGGTGCTGGTGGCCGGGTTGTTGCCCTGGTCGGAGGTGCCCAGATGGAGCGAGAACGTGGGCAGGGCGAGCACCAGCATCACGACGACGGCGGCGGCGCCGAGCAGCCGGGGGTGGCGGGACACGAAGGCTGACCAGCGCGCGGCGAAGCCGGTGGGCTGCTCGGGCCGTGGACCGTGTTCGGCGAGCCGGGCGCGTTCGCGGCGGCTCAGCGCGCGCCCGCCGGTGTACGAGAGCAGGGCCGGCAGCAGGGTCACGGACGCGGCGACCGTGAGCGCGACGGTGAGCGAGGCGGCGATGGCGACGCCGTTGAGGAAGCTCAGCCTCAGCACCAGCATGCCGAGCAGCGCGATGCAGACGGTGGCCCCGGCGAAGACGACGGCGCGCCCCGTGGTGGCGACGGCCTCCGTGGCCGCCCGGGTGACCGTGAGGCCCTGTTTGAGGCCCTTGCGGTGTCTGGTCACGATGAACAGCGCGTAGTCGATGCCGACGCCGAGCCCGACGAGCAGGCCGAGCATGGGCGCGAAGTCGGCCACGGTCATGAGGTGCCCGAGGAGGGCGATGCCCGCGTACGCCGTCCCGACCGACACCAGCGCGGTGGCGATGGGCAGCAGGCTCGCCGCGAGCGAGCCGAAGGCGAGGAAGAGGACCACGGCGGCCATGGCGACGCCCACGATCTCGGCCGTGTGCGTGGTGGCGCCTTCGGTGAGGGCGACGGCGCTGCCGCCGAGCTCCACCTGGAGGTCGTCGCCGGCCGCCTCCTTCGCCGTGTCGACGACGGCGCGGGCCTGGGCGGCGGGGATGTTGTCGACCTGCTGGTCGAAGGTGACGACGGCGTACGCGGTGCGGCCGTCGTCGCTGATCTGGCGGGCGCTCTCGCCGTCGTCCGGGCCCGGTGTGTACGGGGGCGTGCCCGCGTCGCCGGGGAGGGCGTAGGGGCTCGTCACGGAGGCCACGCCGGGCAGCTTGGCGATCTCACCGAGCGTGACGCCCATGCGCAGTTCGACGTCGTGCGCGCGGACGGAGCCGCGCTCGGTGTGCCAGACCACAGTGTCGCTGTCGCCGCCGCGGCCGGGGAAGCCCTTCTCCAGGAGTTCGACGGCGTGGCCGGACTCGGTGCCGGGTGCCTCGTAGTCGTTGGAGTACGAGGTCCCGGCGACGACGGCGCCGGCCGCGGTGGAGCCGAGGGCCAGCAGCCACAGGAGTACGACCAGGAGCCGGTGCCTGACGCACCACCGCGCGACTGCTGCCAACGGTCTGCTCCCCTGCGTGGTTCGGAGAGCCCGATTCTGACATCGAATCGTGATCGTTTGCCCGTTTGGTGGGGTTACTCACACCCGGTTGACCTGGCGTTCGACTGGACGGGGGCGAGAATTCCCTTTCCGTTCCGGTCCGCTCGCGACCGGCTCGTGGTCCGCCCCCGCCCCGGCTCCGGACCGGCTCCCGGTTCAGCCCGAGACGCTCGGCTTCCCGTTCTCGATGTGCCCCATCAGCCGTCGCCGGAAGCCCCGGTCCGCCGTCACCTCGATGTCGTACCACCCGTGCGCGTCGGCGGCCGAGTGCACGACGCCGCGCCGCCGCCCCGGCCTGACCGTGAACTCGCGCTTCCAGTCACGGAGGTCGGCCTCGTCGGCGTAGCCGAGCGAGCGCACGGTGAAGGTGAGGGGCAGGTCGCCCTCATTACGGAGGGTGAGATGCACATCGCGGTCGTGGTGGTCGACTGACGAGGTCACCTCGGCGCCGCCGTCCGCGACGGGGCCGGCGAACTCACGGCGGAAGCCGTTGGGACCGGTCACCGTGAAACGGTAGGCGTCACCGGTGAGGGGCACCGTCCACTGCCCCGTGCCTCTGACGTCCCGGTGCTGCGGGACGTCGAACTCGCCCGCGTACGGATACAGCGCCAGGTGCGCGCTGGCCCGCCCCGTGTTGCGCAGTTCGAGCCGCAGGGCCCGCGCCCCGGCCTCTCCCGTCACGAGGCGGCCGTGCACGTCCGGCTGGTACGGCAGCGGCCTGGCGGGGCGCGTGCCGGGCTCCTGGACCGGCATCCGCTGCACGGCCGGCGGCACGGGCCGCCACCGGCCCGTGAACGGCGGGACGGTTCCGGGCTGTTCGACGTCCGGGCGCGGCCGGACCCGGCCGAAGTCGAAGGCGGAGGTCAGATCGCCGGTGACGGCGCGCCGCCACGGCGTGATGTTGGGCTCCCTCACCCCGGTCCACGTCTCCAGGAAGCGGACGACCGACGTGTGGTCGAAGACCTGCGAGCAGACGTAACCGCCTACGGTCCAGGGCGAGACGACGAGCAGCGGTACGCGGATGCCGAGCCCGGTCGGGCGGCCCTCCCAGCGCTCGTCGGGATCGTCCACGGGTGGCACGGGGGGCGGGACGTGGTCGAAGAAGCCGTCGTTCTCGTCGTAGTTGATCAGCAGGACCGTGTGCCGCCAGACCTCCGGGTGCGAGCCGAGCGCGTCGAGCACCTGGTGGACGAGACCGGCGCTGGCGGCCGGGGACGACGCGCCGGGGTGCTCGGAGTCGGCCGCCGACGGCACCAGGTACGACACCTCCGGCAGCCGCCCTGCGGCCACGTCGGCGCGGAACGCCGCGGCGAGGGTGCCCGACTCGACGCGCCGCAGCCCGCGTTCGAAGAGCGAGCGTTCACGGGCGGTGAGGGTCTCCACGCCTTCGTCGAGCGCGGCCAGGAGCCTCGCCCGCCCGGCGGGGTCGTCCGTCGCGCGCACGGCGGCGTAGAAGGACTCCATGTAGGTGAAGCCGTCGCCGCCGTCGAGTGCGCGCGCCCTGACGAGCGCCTTTCTCGCGATCTTCTTGAAGGAGGTGAAGAACTCGATGTTGTTGTCGGTGAAGTTCTCCCACTCCGTGTACGTCCTCCAGCTCCGCCCGGCCTTCTCCAGCCGCTCCGCGTAGGTGGGCCACGCGTAGCCGGGATGCCCGCCCTCGTCGTACGCGTCGTTCCCGACCGCGCGCCGCCCGTCGGCCTCGTGGCCGGTCCAACCGCTCCACAGATGGTTGCGGTTGGGGCTCGTGGAGGTGTGGATCGACGAGTGGTAGGCGTCGCAGACGGTGAAGGTGTCGGCCAGTTCGTAGTGCAGCGGGATGTCGGCGCGGTCGTAGTACGCCATGGTGGCGGCGGTCTTGGCGGAGACCCAGCCGTCCATCCAGCCGTTGTTCCACGCCTTGGCGCCGCCGTTCCAGGAGTGGTCGAGGTCGCCTATGTACTGAAGGTCCTTGCGCTGGGCCTCGGCGGCGTCGCGTACGGGGAAGGGCAGGACGGTCGCGGCGTCGCCGCCCCCCGCCGTGGGCGCGGCGGCCGGCTGGGCGAACACGGGGCGGCCCGTGGGCAGTTCGACGGCGTTGCGGTCCCCGAAGCCGCGGACGCCGCGCAGCGTGCCGAAGTAGTGGTCGAACGACCGGTTCTCCTGCATCAGCACCACGACATGTCTGACGGCGTCCAGTCCCCCGGCCGGCGCCCCGGCGGCGATGGCGGCCCGCAGGGACGGCGGCAGCAGGGAGCCCGCCGCGGCGGCGCCGGCGGCGCCTCCGCCGAGCGCGATGAGGCGGCGCCGTGAGATGTCAGTGGCCAAGAGATCCTCCCGGGTCAGGTACTACGGCCCGGAAGTTAGCCACCGCGGGTGGCGGTGGGAAGACCCGGGGACGGCCCGCCGGTGAACGTCCGGGAACCCCCCTCGCCGGGGCCCTGTCGCACGCGTTCCGGGACCCGAGTCCGGGCCGATCCGTAGCGGGCGGGACGCCCCGTGGCGCAAGCTGTGCGGGTCCGCCGACCGCGCCTCCCGGGGAAGCCCTCGGGAGCGGGACCGACGAGGGGACCCCATGAAGCCGAGACCCATGAAGACGACAGGGACAGCCAGCCCATGAATGTCACCGTGTTCGGCGCCACCGGGCGTACCGGACAAGCCTTCCTCACCGCCGCCGCACGCGCCGGGCACCGCGCCACCGCGCAGGTACGGGACCCCGCGCGGCTCGGCGGCGCCCCCGTCGACCGGGTGGTGACCGGCAGCCCCTTCGACGAGAGCGCCGTGGCCGACGCACTCGGCGGCGCCGACGCCGCGGTGGTCGCCTTCGGTCTCAAGGGCAACCGGACGACGCCGCTGTACTCACGCGGCACCGAACTGATCGTGGAGGCGATGCGCGAACCCGGCGTACGGCGGCTGATCGTCGTCTCGGAGGCCGGCTACGGCTCGCACGTACGGGGCTTCTCGGGCCGTACCATCGCCGCCCTGTACCGGGCGACGGCCCGCCCCCTGCTGCGGGAACGGGAGGCGCAGGACGCGGTCGTCCTCACCAGCGGACTGGACTGGACCGTCGTGCGGTCCGGAGTGCTGCACCACGGCCCCGCGCGGGGCAACCGCCCCCGGTCGTTCACGCCGCACCGGGGCCTCGCGCCCCGTACGACCTACGCGGACCTCGCCGACCTCGTCCTGGACGCGCTGGACGACCCCGCGACGTACGGCAGGGACCTGTACCCGTAGGGGCGCGCCCAGCCGCCGCCGCTCAGTTCCGGTGCGGCCACACCAGCAGGACCGGGCACGGCGCGTGGTCGACCACGAAGCGGGACTCGGGGCCGAGGCTGTGCGGACCCGGTCGGTCGGGGTCGCCGTCGCGCGCGCAGATCAGCAGGTCCGCGTCCGCCGCGGCGCGGACGACCTCCTCCTGCGGCCGGCCGTGCCGGTCGAGCAGTTCACAGGGCCGGCCGAGGCGGTGCGCGGCCTCCTCCAGGAGGTCGGCGCCCGCCTCGCCGGACAGCGCCTCCAGACGGCTGCCGGGGTCGCGCTCGGGCCCGTGGCCACGGCCGAGGAGTCCCGCGTACGCCCGGTGCGCCTCGGCGGCGATCCGGTCGTCGCCCACGTGCAGCAGGACGACATGGTCGTCCGGCGCCCTGTCCCGCGCGGCGTCGACGCACGCGGGCCAGGTGGACGGGCTGATCCAGACGAGGGCGGTTGTCTTCACGTCACTCACAACTGGAGCGTGCCCCACAGAGCGACCGTCGAAGCGATCAGCGTCGCGGGAACGGTGAGCAGTCCGAGCCGGGTGAACTGCCCCAGGGAGGGCGCGGAATCGTGTTCGTGCAGGACACGGCGCCACAGGAGGGTGGCGAGGGAACCGACGTAGGTGAGGTTGGGGCCCAGATTCACCCCGATGAGCGCGGCGAGGACGGGGCCGGGGCCCGCGGCGGCGACGACGGGCAGCAGGGCCAGGATCGCGGGCAGGTTGTTGATCAGGTTGGCCAGGAGCGCGGCGACGGCGGCGATCGCGAGCAGGGCGGTGAGGGATTCGCCGTTCGGGAGGATCCGGTCGATTCCGGTGTCGAGGCCGTTGTCGACGACGGCCTTGACGACGATGCCCAGCGCGAGCACGAAGAGACAGAACAGCGGGGACGCCGCGCGGAAGAGGGCGGGGACCGTGGTGCGCCGGCGCCGTAGCGCGCGGGCGGCGAGCACGGCCGCGCCGGCACAGGCCGCCCAGAGGGGTTCGATGCCGATCAGGGAGGTGACGGCGAACGCGACGAGTGTCAGGCCGAGGACGACGAGCGTGAACGTCGGTACGGGGCGCGGCTCGACCTCTTTGGGAGGGTGCGCCAGGACGGCCAGGTCGGCGGCGAAGAAACGGCGCAGGACGACGTACTCGACCGCGATCGCCGCGAGCCACGGGAGCGCCATGAGCAGGGCGAACCGGGTGAAGGACAGACCGCTGGCCGTGAACGCGAGGAGGTTGGTCAGGTTGGAGACGGGGAGCAGCAGCGACGCGGAGTTGGCGAGGTGGGTGCAGGCGTAGACGTGCGGACGGGGGTGGGCTCCGACCCGGCTCGCGGTCACGAAGACGACGGGGGTGAGGAGGACGACGGTGGCGTCGAGGCTCAGTACGGCGGTGGTGACGGCGGCGACGCCGAAGACGCCACCGAGCAGACGGCGCGGGTGCCCGCCGCAGAACCGGGCGACGATGTCGCCCGCCGCGTCGAACAGACCGTCGTCGTCGCAGAGCTGGGCCAGTACGAGAATCGCCGCGAGGAACCCGACGACGGGCAGGAGGGTGTGGGTCTGCTCCCACGCCTCGGCCGGCGAGACGGCGCCGATCACGACGACGAGCCCGGCGGCGGGGAGCGCGGCGAGGGCCTCGGGCAGTCCTCTCGGCCGCGCGACGGCGAAGACGAGCACGGCGAGGAGGAGCCCGACGGACACGATCTCGGCGACGAGGCTGTTCACGGGCGGCGCCGCGGCCTTTCTCGGGTGCGGGGGTTCGGACGGAGCGGTCGCGGGGGCGACGCCCGCCCAACCTACGACCCGCGCACGGGTCTGCCCCGCGACACCCCCGGCGGGGCGCGGGGCGGGTACCGGGGCGTGGGGTCGTCGGCGGGGTCACGCGACCACCGGCCGCGGTCGTCTCAAACGCCGGACGGGCTGGACACGCACCCCACCGGGCACGCAAGCGGTGCCCACGACCCAAAGACGTCAACGGGGCCACCCGACCACCGGCCGCGGTCGTCCTCAAACACCGGACGGGCTCGAAAGCCAGCGGGCGCGAGTGGGGGCGGGCGAGGGGGGGGGGGGGGGGGGGGGCCGCCCCGGGGGGGGGGGGGGGGGGGGGCGGGTTCGGTCTCCCCGGTTCGGCGTTCCCGGGCCCCTTCTCGTACCCCGGCCGCGTCC
>NZ_JBVJNN010000022.1:0-96231 GCF_055583685.1 Streptomyces sp. NPDC104581 | reverse complement strand
CGGCTGGCCGAGGCCGTGCGGCGGGTCGCGGGGGGGGTGGGGGGGCGCGGCCCCCCCCCCCCCCCCCCCCCCCCCTCACCCCCCCCCCCCCCCCCCCCGCCCCCGCCCCCCCCCCCCCCCCCCCCCCCCCCCCCCCCCCGGGGTGGCGAGGGGTGCCGGAGCGGGTCAGGTCTCCGTGGTCAGGCGTTCCAGGATCAGTTCGCGTACCCGGGCCGCGTCCGCCTGGCCTCGGGTGGCCTTCATGACCGCTCCCACCAGGGCGCCCGCCGCCGCGACCTTGCCGGCGCGGATCTTGTCCGCGATCGCCGGGTTCGCCGCGATCGCCTCGTCCACCGCCGTACCCAGCGCGCCCTCGTCGGAGACGACCTTCAGGCCGCGCTTCTCGACGACGGTGTCCGGGTCGCCCTCGCCCGCGAGGACGCCCTCCAGGACCTGCCGGGCCAGCTTGTCGTTCAGGTCGCCCGCCGTGACCAGTTCCGCCACCCGGGCGACCTGCGCCGGGGTGATCGGGAGCGCCGCGAGGTCCGTGGACGTCTCGTTGGCGCTGCGCGCCAGCTCGCCCATCCACCACTTGCGCGCCTGGTCCGCGGGGGCGCCCGCCTCGACCGTGGCGGTGATCAGTTCGACCGCGCCCGCGTTGAGCATCGACTGCATGTCGTGCTCCGAGACGCCCCACTCCTCGCGGAGCCGGTTACGGCGCGTCCGGGGCAGCTCCGGCAGTTTGCCGCGCAGTTCCTCCACCCACTCGCGCGGGGGCGCGACCGGGACGAGGTCGGGCTCGGGGAAGTACCGGTAGTCCTCCGCCTCCTCCTTCACACGGCCGGACGTCGTGGAACCGTCTTCCTCGTGGAAGTGGCGGGTCTCCTGGATGATCGTGCCGCCGCCGTCGAGCACCGCGGCGTGCCGCTGGATCTCGTAACGCGCCGCCCGCTCCACGCTGCGCAGCGAGTTGACGTTCTTCGTCTCCGAGCGCGTGCCGAACTTCTCCCGGCCGTGCGGGCGCAGCGACAGGTTGACGTCGCAGCGCATCTGGCCCTGTTCCATCCGGGCCTCGGAGACGCCCAGCGCCTTGATCAGCTCGCGCAGCTCCGCCACGTACGCCTTCGCGACCTCCGGCGCGCGCGCCCCCGCGCCCTCGATCGGCTTGGTGACGATCTCGATGAGCGGGATACCGGCGCGGTTGTAGTCCAGCAGGGAGTGCGACGCGCCCTGGATACGGCCGGTGGCACCGCCGACGTGCAGCGACTTGCCGGTGTCCTCCTCCATGTGGGCGCGCTCGATCTCCACACGGAAGATCTCCCCGTCCTCCAACTGGACGTCCAGATAGCCGTTGTAGGCGATCGGCTCGTCGTACTGGGAGGTCTGGAAGTTCTTCGGCATGTCCGGGTAGAAGTAGTTCTTCCGGGCGAACCGGCACCACTCGGCGATCTCGCAGTTCAGCGCGAGACCGATCTTGACGGCCGACTCCACGCCGATCGCGTTGACGACCGGCAGCGCCCCCGGCATACCGAGACAGGTCGGGCAGGTCTGCGAGTTGGGGTCGGCGCCCAGCTCGGTGGAACAGCCGCAGAACATCTTCGTTCTGGTGCCCAGCTCGACATGGACCTCCAGGCCCATGACGGGGTCGTACGTCGCGAGAGCGTCCTCGTACGGGACGAGCGACACGTGTTCAGTGACGGTCACGGTGAAACTTTCCCTCTCTGCGGGCTCTAGCCCAGCAGGACGTCGTCGTCGCCCAGGCGCTTCAGCTCGCGGTAGAGCAGAGCGATGCCGGTGACGATGGCGGCGGCGGAGACGGCGGCGTCGATCAGCCGCAGCGTGTCGTTGTCCTCGCGGGCCAGCTTGGCCTGCTTGAGGACGCTGACCGCTCCGAATGCGGTCGTGCCGATCGACAGGTACATGCCGGACTTCGACTTCTTGAAGCTCTTGGCCTTCTTGGTCATTGCGCTCACAGCGACGGTGCCTCCTCCAACAGCGGATGTCCCCAGCGTTCCACGAACGCCGCCTCGACCGCCGCGCCTACCCGGTAAAGACGGTCGTCCTTCATCGCGGGAGCGATGATCTGCAATCCGACCGGCAGACCGTCCTCCGGCGCCAGTCCGCAGGGCAGCGACATGGCGGCGTTTCCGGCCAGGTTGGTCGGGATGGTGCACAGATCGGAAAGGTACATCGCCATCGGGTCGTCGGCGCGTTCGCCGATGGCGAAGGCGGTGGTGGGCGTGGTCGGCGAGACGATCACGTCGACCTGCTCGAAGGCCCTCTCGAAGTCCCTGACGATGAGGGTGCGGACCTTCTGCGCGGAGCCGTAGTACGCGTCGTAGTAGCCGGAGCTGAGCGCGTACGTACCGAGCATGATGCGCCGCTTGACCTCGTCGCCGAAGCCCGCCTCACGGGTGAGGGCGGTGACGTCCTCGGCCGATCGGGTGCCGTCGTCGCCGACGCGCAGGCCGTAGCGCATCGCGTCGAAGCGGGCGAGGTTGGAGGAGCACTCGGAGGGGGCGATCAGGTAGTACGCCGAAAGGCCGAGGTCGAAGGACGGGCAGTCCAGCTCGACCACTTCGGCGCCGAGCTCCTTGAGGAGGTCGACGGACTCGGCGAAGCGCCGCATGACGCCCGCCTGGTAGTGCTCGCCGGAGAACTGCCGGACGACGCCG
Source organism: Streptomyces sp. NPDC104581 (assembly GCF_055583685.1). Taxonomy (NCBI): domain Bacteria; kingdom Bacillati; phylum Actinomycetota; class Actinomycetes; order Kitasatosporales; family Streptomycetaceae; genus Streptomyces; species Streptomyces sp. NPDC104581. The sequence goes on along the minus strand of NZ_JBVJNN010000022.1, from coordinate 93,577 downwards.
ACGCGCATACCGGCGACGGTGCCGTTGCGGGCGGCCTCGACCACCGGGGGAACGGGGGCGTCGATGGAGGTCGAGTCGAGCGGGTCGTGTCCGGCGATCACCTCGTGGAGGAGGGCCGCGTCCAGGACCGTACGGGCGCAGGGGCCGCCCTGGTCGAGCGAGGACGAGAAGGCGACCATGCCGTAGCGGGAGACGCCGCCGTAGGTGGGCTTGACTCCGACCGTGCCGGTGACGGACGCGGGCTGGCGGATGGAGCCGCCGGTGTCCGTGCCGATGGCGAGCGGTGCCTCGTACGCGGCGAGGGAGGCCGACGAGCCGCCGCCGGAGCCGCCGGGGATGCGCGTGAGGTCCCAGGGGTTGCCCGTGGGGCCGTACGCGCTGTTCTCCGTGGAGGACCCCATGGCGAACTCGTCCATGTTGGTCTTGCCGAGGATGACGACTCCGGCGTCCTTGAGGCGCCGGGTGACCGTCGCGTCGTACGGAGGGATCCAGCCTTCGAGGATCCTGGAGCCGACGGTGGTGGGGATGCCCTCGGTGGTGAAGATGTCCTTCAGCGCGAGGGGGACGCCGGCGAGCGGGCCGAGCTTCTCGCCCCGGGCCTTCCGCTCGTCCACGGCGCGGGCCTGCGCGAGGGCTCCTTCGCGGTCGACGTGCAGGAAGGCGTGGACCTTCTCGTCGACGGCCTCGATACGGGCGAGGTGGGCCTCGGTGACCTCGACGGCCGTCAGCTCGCCGGAGGCGACCTTCTCGGCGATCTCGGCGGCGGTGAGCCGGATGATGTCGGTCTTGATGTCCGTCATGGCTGTTAGTCCTCCCCCAGGATCTGCGGCACCTTGAAACGCTGCTGTTCCTGGGCCGGGGCGCCGGAGAGCGCCTGCTCGGGGGTGAGCGACGGGCGTACCTCGTCCGCGCGCATGACGTTGGTCAGCGGCAGCGGGTGCGAGGTCGGCGGAACGTCTTGGTCGGCGACCTCGGATACGCGGGCGACCGCGCCGATGATGTCGTCGAGCTGACCGGCGAAGTGATCGAGCTCTTCGCCCTTCAGCTCCAGACGCGCCAGCCGTGCGAGGTGGGCGACCTCCTCGCGCGTGATGCCAGGCATGCAGCGATCCTCTGGGTGAGTGTCGGGATTTTGACCCAATCCTATGGGGCGCGGGACCGTGCCCACGAAACGGTTTCCCGCATCGGGGCCCGTGCTCCGGCCCGGGTCGTCGTCCCGGCCCTCGGCGGGGCGGTGCGCCGGCTACTGGACCACGCGGCTGGAGGGGCCCGAGGCGTCGCTGCGCGGGGGCTCCAGGGCCGGTGCGGGCGGCGTGCGGTGCCAGCCCGTCTCGCCGCGGGCGAGCAGCCAGGACGTCGCCTCGCGCGGGGGCATCGCGGCGGCCACGAGCCAGCCCTGGACGGCGTCGCAGCCCAGATCGCGCAGACGCTCCCAGGTCTCGTCGTCCTCGACGCCCTCGGCGACGACCACCAGGCCCAGCGAGTGGGCGAGGTCGATGGTGCAGCGGACGATCTCCGCGTCCTCGGTGTCGATGGCGAGGCGGGCCACGAACGAGCGGTCGATCTTCAGTTCGCTGACCGGCAGACGGCGCAGGTGGACCAGCGACGAGTAGCCCGTGCCGAAGTCGTCCAGGGACATCTTCACGCCGTGGCCCGTCAGTCCCGCCAGGGTGTCGGCGGCCCGCTGCGGGTCCTCCAGCAGGACGTGCTCGGTTATCTCCAGTTGGAGCGCGCCGGCCGGGACGCCGTGCCGGGCGAGCCGCGCGGCGACCGCGCCGGCGAAGCCCGGGGTGTGGACGTCGCGCGGCGATACGTTGACGGCCACCGGGACGAACAGGCCCTGGGAGCGCCAGCGGGCGACCTGGCCGAGTGCCGATTCCAGTACGTACTCGGTGAGATACGGCATCAGGCCCGAGGACTCGGCGATGGCGATGAACTCGTCCGGGGGCACCCTCCCCCGGTCCGGATGCACCCACCGTACGAGCGCCTCCAGGCCCACGACCTGGCCGTCGAAGCGGACCTTGGGCTGGTAGTGCAGCTCCACGTCGCCCGCGTCGAGCGCGCGCCGCAGATCGCCCAACAGGCCGAGCCGGTCGGGGGTGTTGGAGTCGCGCTTGGACTCGTACACCTCCACGCCCGTACGGTCGCGTTTGGCCTGGTACATCGCGACGTCGGCCCGCTGGAGCAGCCCCTCGGCGTCCACCGCGTGCTCGGGGTGGACCGCGACGCCGGCGCTCGCCTCCAGGACGAGCGTGAGCCCGTCCAGGTCGAGCGGCGAGGACAGCTCGGCCGCGAGATGGCGGGCCACGCGCTGCGCGCTGGTCGTGGAGTCGACCAGCGGCAGCAGTACGGCGAACTCGTCGCCACCGAGCCGCGCGGCCTCCGCCCCGCGCGGCAGGGCCAGCTTGAGCCGGTCCGCTATCTGCAACAGCAGTCTGTCGCCCGCGAGATGGCCGAGCGTGTCGTTGACCGAGCGGAACCGGTCGAGGTCGATCAGGACCAGCGCGGAGCGCGCGCCGAGGTTCTTGGCCTCCTCCAGCGCCGTCCATGTCCGTTCGAGGAGCCACTGCCGGTTGGGCAGACCGGTGAGCGGGTCGCGCAGCTGCTCCTCGGCGCGGGCCCTGGCGATCCAGAGCGTGGAGTCGAGGGCGATCAGCGGGACGGCGAACAGCGGCAGCACCACCGGCCGGGACACGGCGACCACACAGATCAGCGGGGTGATCCCGAGCAGCGCGACGGCGAGCAGGCCCTGCCGCAGGAGCGCCGTGCGGGCCACGGTGGGCAGGCCGCCGCCCTGCGGGGTCAGCGAGTACCACAGGAGCAGCCGGGTCACCAGCAGGTAGGCCCCGGCCGCCAGGACGATTTCGGGGACGGTGCGGATCCCCCAGTGGAGGGGCTGCCACGGCTCGGCGACCGTCGGTACGTCTCCGAAGGCGAGCAGGACCAGCGCCGCGGCCCCGATGCCGAGGATGTCCACGGCGCCGTGGAGCGCGCCCTGCCGCCAGCGGTGTCTGCGGGCCATGCCGACCAGCACCACGACCGCGAGGCTGACCAGTCCGGCGGCCACCCAGCCGTACAGGAGCAGCACGGCGAGGGTGAGGGCGGCGCCGGAGCCGGTACCACCCCACCAGCGGTCGCGGCCGAGTGCGACGAGATGGCCGACCACGATGCCGGTGAGCACGGCGAGGGACCAGCCGGTGGTGCCGCCCGGGAAGAGCGCGTCGCCGTCCCGCAGATCCAGTGAGATGCCAAGCGCCAGCACGGCGGCGGCGACCCCCACCACGACGAGCGGCACTCCGGCGGACATGCCTCCAAGTCCCGCGAGTCCACGCGGGCGTGAGACCGGGGCGGCGCTCTCGGTCGGTTTCATTCCCGTCCCTCTCACAGCCGGCAGTGCCGTTACCACGCGATGGCACGTTGTCATGCCACCACGGCTGACTTCCCACACGCAGCCGTGCACGACAGGCGTACCCCTCAACAGTAGGCCGCGAACGGCGTCGGCGGGCAGCGCTCTACCGCTGTTGCCCGAATGCAACCCGCCCTTCCGTATCCATCTGGTATGCGTCCGAACGGGTGACCTACGAGGGCTTGTTGTGCCCGTTCGGTCAGCCGGTCCCGCTCGCGGCAGACGTACCGTCAGCCGTCCGGGGGACGTCCTTGGCCGGTTCCCGCGCACCGTCATCGGGGGCCTCCGGCGCCTGTACCGCGGCCTCTCGGGCGGCGTCGGGGCCCTCGGCGAGCAGCACGGCGAACCCCGCCTCGTCGAGCACCGGCACCTTCAGCTGCATCGCCTTGTCGAACTTGGAGCCCGGGTTCTCACCTACCACCACGAAGGCGGTCTTCTTCGACACGGCGCCGGTGACTTTCGCTCCGAGCGTCTGGAGCGCCTCTTTCGCGCCATCCCTGGTGTGAGTTTCCAGCGTGCCCGTGACGACCACGGTGAGCCCCGCCAGCGGGCGCGGGCCCTCGTCCTCGCCGCCGCCCTCGTCCTCCATCCGGACCCCGGCCTCCCGCCACTTGCGCAGGATCTCGCGGTGCCAGTCGACCTCGAACCACTCCTTGAGCGACGCCGCGATGGTCGGGCCGACGCCCTCGACGGCCGCCAGCTCCTCCTCCGTGGCCCGCTCGATCCGGTCGACGGACCGGAACTCCCTCGCCAGCGCGACCGAGGCGACCGGTCCCACGTGCCGGATGGAGAGGCCCGCGATGATCCGGGCCAGCGGGCGTTCCTTGGCTGCGGCGATGTGCTCCAGCATCGCCAGGGCGTTCTTCTTCGGCTCGCCCTCCTGGTTGGCGAAGACGGTGACGACCTTCTCCTCGCCGGTCTCCGGGTCGCGCTTGGGCAGACCGCTGTCCGTGTCGAGCACGTACGCCTTGATGGGCAGCAGCTGTTCCACGGTGAGGGTGAAGAGGTCGCCCTCGTCGAGCAGCGGGGGCGTCGACGGCTCCAGCGGCCTGGTCAGCGCCGCGGCGGCGACATAGCCGAAGTTCTCGATGTCCAGGCACTTTCGGCCGCCGAGGTAGAACAGCCGCTCGCGCAACTGGGCGGGGCAGGAGCGGCCGTTGGGGCAGCGGACGTCGATGTCGCCCTCCTTCATGGCCCGCAGCTCCGTGCCGCACTCGGGGCACACGGCCGGCATCTCGAACTCGCGCTCGCTGCCGTCCCGCAGATCGGCGACCGGACCGAGGATCTCCGGGATGACGTCCCCCGCCTTGCGCAGCACGACCGTGTCACCGATGAGGACACCCTTGGCCTTCACCACCTCCTGGTTGTGGAGCGTGGCGAACTCGACCTCGGAGCCCGCGACATGGACCGGCTGGACCACCGCGTACGGAGTGACCCGGCCGGTGCGTCCGACGCCGACCCGGATGTCGAGCAGTTTGGTGTTGACCTCCTCCGGCGCGTACTTCCAGGCGATCGCCCAGCGCGGGGCGCGGGAGGTCGAACCGAGTCTCCCCTGAAGGGAGATCTCGTCCAGTTTGACCACGACGCCGTCGATCTCGTGCCGGACCGAGTGGCGGTTCTCGCCGAAGTGGGAGATGAACTCCCTTACGCCCGCCAGGTCTTCGACGACCTTGTTGTGCTGGGCCGTCGGCAGGCCCCACTCCTCCAGCAGTTCGTAGGCGTGCGACAGGCAGTCGATGTCGAAGCCCTCACGCGCGCCGATGCCGTGCACCACCATGTGCAGCGGGCGCGACGCCGTGACCTTGGGATCCTTCTGGCGGAGCGAACCGGCCGCCGCGTTGCGCGGGTTGGCGAACGGTTTGTCACCGGCCGCGACCAGCCGGGCGTTGAGCTCCTGGAAGCCGTCCATCGGGAAGTAGACCTCACCGCGGATCTCGACCAGCTCCGGGACGCGGTCACCCGTCAGCCGGTGCGGGATCTCGGCGATGGTGCGGACGTTGGGGGTGATGTCCTCGCCGGTGCGGCCGTCGCCGCGGGTGGCGGCGCGCGTCAGCCTGCCCTGCTCGTAGGTCAGACTGACGGCGAGACCGTCCACCTTCAGCTCGCACAGGAAGTGGTAACCGGGCGCGCCCACGTCCCGGGCGACACGCTCCGCCCAGGCGGCCAGCTCCTCGTCGTCGAACGCGTTGTCCAGCGAGAGCATGCGCTCGCGGTGCTCGACCGCGGTGAACTCCGTCTCGTACGCCCCCGCGACCTTCTGGGTCGGCGAGTCGGGCGTGCGCAGCTCCGCGTACTGCTCCTCCAGCGCCTCCAGGGCGCGCAGCAGCTTGTCGAACTCGCCGTCGCTGACGACCGGCTGGTCCTTGACGTAGTACCGGAACCGGTGCTCCTCGACCTGCTCGGCGAGGTGCGCGTGTCGCTCCCGCGCTTCCGCGGGCACTGCCGTCTGCTGTTCGCCGGCCACCGTTTCGTCCTTCCGTTCCACCGCGATCACCGAGAGCCCCGCCGTCAGCGCGACCCATGTCTCGGAAATGTCACTCAGGGTTGTCCGCGAGGGATCGCGCCGCCCTGACACAGTGCGCCATCGCGGCGCGGGCATACCCGGGCGAAGCACCCGCGAGCCCGCACGACGGAGTGATCACCACGGACTCCGTGAGAGTCCCCGGATCCAGCCCCAGCCTGCGCCACAGCGTTCTGATACCCATGACGCTACCGCCCGGGTCCGACAATCGGGTGTCCGTGCCCGGCACGACTCCGGCGAGGAGCCGCACCCCGCCCTCGACCGCCTCACCGATCGGCTCCTCGTCACGCTCGGTGAGTAGCGAGAAGTCGAACGACACGGCCGCCGCTCCGGCACGGCGCAGCAGCGCGAACGGCACGTCCGGGGCGCAGGAGTGGACGACGGCGGCCCCGTCGCCGGCCGTCATCACCTGGCGCAGCGCGTCCTCGACGACCTGCCGGTCCACCGCCCGGTGGGTCCGGTAGCCGCTGGCCGTCCTGATCCGCCCGCGCAGTACAGCGGTGAGCGACGGCTCGTCGAGCTGGAGCACGGGCGTGGCGCCCGGGACCCTGCGCCGTACGTCGGCGAGATGCGCCGTCAGGCCCTCCACCAGCGATCCGGCCAGGTCGCGGCAGGCGCCGGGGTCGCTGAGCGCCGACTCGCCGTTGCGCAGTTCCAGCGCGGCGGCGAGTGTCCACGGCCCGACCGCCTGGATCTTGAGCGGGCCCTCGTACCCCTGGGTGAACTCTTCGAGGGCGTCCAGGTCCTCGCCGAGCCAGGAACGGGCCCGCCGGGTGTCGCGGCCGGGGCGGTCACCGATCCGCCAGCCGCTGGGCTCCACCCGGGCGAAGACCTCGACGAGCAGGCCGGCGGTCCGGCCGATCATGTCGGCGCCGGGGCCGCGCGCGGGCAGTTCGGCGAGGTGCGGGAAGTGCTCGAAGCTGCCGGTGACCTCCTTGGCCGTCTCGCGCGCGTCTCCGCCGGGCATCGAGCCGACGCCGGTGGCGGCGCCCAGGAGAGTTGTCGCCGGGGCCCGGGTCCCGGTCATGTCGTCGGTCCCGGTCCCGCCGTGAGTGCCGCTGTCGGTCCCGTTCATCGTCCCGGCCGCACCGTCAGGTCGTTGATCTCCGCGTCGCGCGGCAGGTCCAGGGCCGTGAGGATCGTCGTCGCGACCGACTCCGGGTCGATCCAGCGGGACGCGTCGTACTCCTTGCCCTCCTGCCCGTGCACCTTGACCTGCATGGGCGTGGCCGTGCGGCCCGGGTAGACCGAGGCGACGCGGACACCGTTCGGCCGCTCCTCCTGACGGAGGGCGTCGGCGAGCGCCTTCAGTCCGTGCTTGGACGCGCCGTAGGCGGCCCACCCGGCGTGGGCGGCCAGCCCCGCGCCCGAGTTCACGAAGATCACCTGGCCGTGCGAGGCGCGCAGTTGGGGCAGGAAGAGCCGGGTCAGCTCCGCGGGCGCGACGAGATTCACGTTCAGCTGGCCCGTCCACGCCTTGGGGGTCAGCTCGCCGACGGGGCCGAGGTCGACGATGCCCGCGATGTGCAGGAGCGAGTCCAGCCGGTCGGGGAGTGTCTGGTGCGACAGCGCCCAGGAGAGCCGGTCGGGGTTGGTGAGGTCGCCGACGAGCGCCCGGGAGCCGGGGTGGGCCGCGGTGAGTTCCTTGCCGCGGGCCGCGTCGCGGGCGAGGAGCAGCAGGTCGTCGCCGCGCTCGTGGAGCCGGCGCGCGACCGCGGCGCCGATGCCGGAGCCCGCACCGGTGATCAGATGGGTAGCCATGGGGTCATGTTCGCATCACACCGTGCGGCGGTCGCACCGTCCCGCCCGGTCCCTGTGGCGGCGCCGGCCGCCGGTCAGCGCACCCCGACCGCCTCCTCCAGATAGGCGAGGGCGCCCACCGCCTCCTCCGCGAAGAAGACCAGCTCGGTCAGCGGCAGCGGGAGGAAGCCCTCACGGTCCATACGGTCGAACTGTTCCTTTAGCCCGTCGTAGAAGCCCGCCGTGTTGAGCAGCACCACCGGCTTGTCGTGCATGCCGTGCTTCTTCAGTTCGAGGATCTCGGTCGCCTCGTCCAGCGTGCCCGTACCGCCGACCATGATCACCACGGCGTCGGACTTCGAGAGGAGCAGGGCCTTGCGCTCGGCGAGATCCTTGGCAATCACCATCTCGTCGGCCCGCTCGCGCACCGAGGCGCCCAGGAAGCCTACGGAGACACCGACGAGCCGCCCGCCCGCCTCCTCCACTCCGTCGGCGACGACTTTCATCAGGCCGACGTCCGAGCCGCCCCAGACGAGTGTGTGACCACCCTTGCCGAGCAGTTCGGCGAATTCCTGGGCGGGGCGGGCGTAGTGCTCGCCTAGTTCGGCGGCGGAGAGGAAGACACAGATATTCATGGACGCACGGTATCCGGGTGACCTCCTCGGGAAGAGGGCGTGCCCGTCCGTTGCTGACGGTAGAAGGGACCGGCGTGACACCGGCGTCACCAGAGGGACCGAATCACCGAAGGAGCGGATCGCCATGGCCAGGGGCCACACCATCACCGTCGAGCAGGGCACGGAGCACGTACGGGTGGTACGTGACGGGCAGGTCGTCGCGGAGAGCCACCGCCCGCTGCTGCTGCGCGAGACGGGGCTGCCCGTCCGCTACTACCTGCCGCCGCGGGACGTGCGTACGGAACTGCTGAGCCCGTCGGACACCACGACCCACTGCCCGTTCAAGGGCGACGCCTCCTACTGGTCGCTGCCCGACGCGCCCGACCTGGTCTGGGCGTACCCCGAGCCGAAGGACGAAGTGGCGCGGATCAAGGACCACTTCTGCTTCTACGAGACCGAGGTGGTCGGGAGCTGAACACGGGGCCGGAGGCCCGCCCGGAGAGGAATTCACGGATTTCCGCCCGCCGGCGATGAGTTCCGGCGGGCGCGCCGGTCCAACACCGTATGGACCACGTGGGCAAGGCGGAGTCGGGCGACGGCACCCTCATCGCGTACCGGCGGACGGGCGGCGGCGGACCGCCGGTGATCATGGTGGGAGGGGCGTTCAGCACGGCGGAGGCACAGGCACCGCTGGCGGCGCTCCTCTCGCCGCACTTCAGTGTGATCACCTACGACCGCCGGGGGCGCGGCGGCAGCGGTGACACGGCGCCGTACGCGGTGGAGCGCGAGGTCGAGGACATCGCCGCCCTCCTTACGGAAGCGGCGGGCGGCAGCGCCTCGGTGTACGGCATGTCGTCGGGCGCTGCCCTGGCGCTGGAGGCGGCAGCGGCGGGGCTGCCGATCACCCAACTCGCGGTGTACGAGCCTCCGTACGACACCGGTGCGGTGGATGCCGCGGGCGGCGCGGCGTACACGGCGCGGCTCGACGACCTGCTGGCGCGGGGGCGGCGGGACGAGGCCGTCGAGCTGTTCCTGTCGGTGGTCGGGGTGCCGCCCGACGTGGTGGCGAGGATGCGCCGGGCGACGATGTGGCGGGGCATGACGGCGCTGGCGCACACCCTCGCGTACGACAACGCGGTGATGGGTCCCGGCCCGGTCCCCACGGAGCGGCTCGCACGGATCACGGCGCGGGTGATGGTCGTGGACGGGGGCGCGAGCCCGGCGCCGATGCGGGTGGCGGCGCGGGCGGTGGCCGACGCGCTGCCGCGCGGGCGCCATCGCACCCTGACGGGTCAGGAACACGAGGTGGCGCCGCATGTGCTGGCGCCGGTCCTGGCGGAGTACTTCGCCTCGGCGGCATGAGCAAGGCGCCGCGGGGAACGTCGGGGGCGCGGGGAACGGTGCCCCCGGGCACGGTGAGCGGCGGCGTGCTCGCCTCCCGTGCCCGGTGCCGGCACGGGGGCGTGGGCTTCAGCGGATCGCGCCGTCCGGCAGCACCGCGTGCACGCCCCACACCCGGTTGGCCACCTGTGTCACCCGCAGATCGACCGCCGTACTCGCCAGGGCCAGCGCCGTCCCCCGCTTCACCCCGTACAGCGACGTGATCCACGTCAGCATCGCGTCCAGAGCCCCCGCCGACGCCTCGTTGAGGTCCGCGTCGAAACCGAAGGTGATCCGGCCCGCCGGGGTGATCGCGTGCGGCGTCGGGACCGGCGGCGAGGGCCGGAGGCCGACGGTGAGACGGGTCGTCATGCCGCATTCGACCGCCGTGCCGGACACCTCCCCGTCGCCCTGCGCGGCATGGCCGTCACCGACGCTCAGCAACGCCCCCGGCACGGTAACGGGCAGGAACAGGGTTGATCCGGCCACCAGTTCGCGGCAGTCGATGTTCCCTCCGCCGAACGTACGGGGCGGTGTCGTGGAGTGCTCGCCCGGTGCGTCGGGGGGTGTGCCGATGACGCCGAGGAAGGGCGCGAGGGAGACCGTGTGCCCGTACTGGTCGGTCCCGGTGCCCTTGTCCGCGTCGAGGTCCCACAGCAGCCACTCTGCGTCCTCGGCGGTCACGCCCAGCCGGCGGGCGAGCGGGGTGTCGGACGTCGCCGCCGCGGTGAAGCCCCAGTCGTCCGGGCGCAGTGACTCCAGCCGTACGGAGAGGGCCATGCCCGGTTCGGCGCCGCGCACGGCGATCGGACCCACCAGACAGTGGCCGCGCCGTTCGTCGAACATACGGGGCACGTCCTCGTCCGCCGTGCGCCTGCGCTCCAGATGGCCCGCGCAGTCGAGCGTGTGGACGGTGAGGGTGTCCCCGGGGTCGACGGTCAGCACCGGGGGCAGCTCGCGCGAGAAGACGTCGCTCACGGTGCCGGGCACGGAGTCCAGGATGTGCTCGGCCACGGGGGCTCCGTCCGGTCGGGGAATCGGGTGCGTACGGTGCGGGCACGGCGCCCGCGTCCCGTCACCGTAGTTCCCCCGGCGGGCGGCCCGCGGCGGCCCTCGCCGGACACGACCGGCCCGGCCCGGGGGTGCGGGGAGTTCCCCGGCCGCGAGGTCCCGCGTCAGCCGCGGCGCACGGTGAACTCCGCGCGCCGTACGCGCAGTACGGTCCGGCCGCCCTCGGTCGAGACGCGCGCGCCGTCGCACCGCGCGGCGCCCTCCACCACGACCACCGATTCCGTTCCGGGAGCGCCCGTCGCGCGGAAGGTCGCCCGGCCGTCGGCGGCGCCGGTGAGTTCCGCCGTGGCGTACGCGATGCGCAGGCCGCCGGCGGTCAGCCCGAGCGGCAGGATCGCCGCCGTACGACCGGGCAGATGGAGCTTCTCACCGCCGAAGAGGGGCTTGCCGTTCTCCGTGACGGTGAAGTCCTGGTCGTAGCCCGATGAGACGTTGAAGGCATGCAGCAGCCGTCCGCGCTCGTCGTCGGCGGTCGTCAGCAGGAAGACTCCCGGATCGGTGGCGCTGTGCCGGAGGGCGGGCGCGGCGTCCAGGGCGCGGAAGGCACGGTCCCAGAAGGTCAGATCGCACTGGTAGTCCGTGGTGATCACGACCGCCCGGCCCTTTCCGAGCGGGATGTCGAAGCCGCAGCCCTTGCCGGTGGACAGCTCGCGCAGCACGGTCGTGCCGCGCGAGGGCTCGCACAACTGGGCGCGTGACAGCCGTACTTCGGGGAGCGGCGCCGCCCAGCCGTGTGCGGTGACGGAGAGCCAGAAACGGTTCGCGTCGGTCAGCGTGGTGCCGGGCTTGAGACCCAGCGCGTCGGCGAGGACGGTGCAGCTCTTGTCGGCCATGTCCTTGACCGGCAGGCGTCCGGACAGCAGCAGCTTGCCGCCGGCCTCCGTGTACCGGACCAGGCGCCGCTGGAGCCCGGCCCCCAGGTGCTCGCCCGTGGCCAGCGCGAGCACGGGTACGCCCTTCGGGTCGAGATCACCCGCCTGGAGGTTCACGCTCCGGTAGCGGAACCCGCCGAGGAGCATCGCGCGGGCCAGGGAGCCGCGCGGGCCCGCACCGCGCGTGTTCACCGCCTCGTCCAGCACGCGCTGTACGGACTCCAGCTCCGGCGGGTGGTACTCGGTCAGATAGTGATCGGGTACGAAGCCGAGCGCCACGTCGTCGTACGTGGTGCGCATCGGCGCGAGGACGTCGGCGAGACCGCCCATGGCGCGCACGGTGCGCCGGGTCGGCTCGTAGCTGACGCCCGGCCGCCCCTCGGGGTCGACCGGTGCGGCGAAGCCGTGCCACTCGCCGGTGATGCCGATGCGGTCGTTCCCGTCACCCGTGGGCTTGTCCAGCTTGGGGTTGAACCCGCCCGCGAAGAGGTAGTAGTTGAGCATTTTGGCGCCCTGCGCGATACAGAGACGGGTCTTGAGATCGACGCCGGACGGGCTGGTCTGACTGTCCAGGTTCTGGCCGTAGTCGGCGTGGCCGGCGTCGAACTCCAGCGCCGTGACCGGCTGGTCCTTGTCGTTGACCGCGTCCATGAAGGCGTTGATCAGATACAGGTCGGTGACATTGCGCAGGGTCAGATCGCCGAGGTAGAAGTCGGCGCCGGAGATCGTCCCCTCGATCCCCCCGTAGGTCTCCATGAGCTGGCTGATGCCGATGGGGAACGGTTCGGCGCGGCTGTCGGACGTGCCGTGGATGTTGATCACGAACGGGACGCCGGTGATCCCGTACTCCTCGGCGGCCGACCGCAGTTCGGTGACGTAGCGCGCGAAGCGGCCCCGCATGAAGCGGCCCAGATCGTGCATCAGGGCGGCGCCGTAGGCGTCCTCGGGGTTGCGGATCGCCTTCCGCCGCCCGGCCAGGTCCTCGCCCGTGAAGGGGTAGCGCTCGGCGAGCCCGTCGCCGTACTCCTCGCGGAGCCAGCCGTCGAAGTCGGCGGTCAAGTGGTCGGTGAGGTCGGGTGAGTTGCTGACCCAGGCGAGCATCCCGATCTCGTTGTCCAGTTGCAGGGAGATGACGGGGCCGCCGTTGGCGTGCAGCCGCTTCGCCAGCACCGGCATGACCGCCGCGTACCAGTGGCGCATCTCCTTGAGGAACGCGGGCGCGAGGTAGTCGACGGTGGGTGTGGTGGCGGGAGCGTCGTTCCAGCCGGTGGAGACGATCTCGGGGTGGTCCTCGCGCACCCGCTCGGGGACGCCCTCGCCCTTCAATTCGGCCATGGTGAAGGGGCCGGGGCGGGCGATGAAGAAGAAGCCGTTGCGGTGGCAGAGGTCGATGAAGGCGCCGAGGTCGCGCTCGGGGCGGGTACGGCCGGTGACGTCGATGGTGCCGTCGGGCAGTTCGTGCCACATCCAGGGGATGTAGGTGGCGATGGTGTTGAGGCCGGCGGCCTTCGCCCTGTCGAGCCTGGACTGCCAGTCCGCCTTCTTCAGCCTGAAGTAGTGGATCTCTCCGGCCAGTACGAGCACGGGCCTGCCGCCGACGAGGATCTGCTTGTCCCGGTACGAGACCGCGCCCGGGGCGGTGTCGCCGGGGGCGGCGGGAGCGGCAGGAGCGGCGACGGAGGCGGCCTGTGCGCCGGGGGCGGTCAGGCCGGCGGTGGCGAGCGTACCGAGGGCGGCCCCGCCCAGAACGGTGCGGCGGCGTGGGGCGGGGGCATGCGTCATGGCGTCGTACTTCCTTGGGGGGAGAGCAGAACGGGGGGCGGCTCGATGAAGCACGGGGGGAATGTATGCGCTGCCTGTATGCGCATACATGCACCTTGGAGCAGGCCCCCAGGAGCCACAAGAGTCCGCTTGATCACGCTTGGGTAACGGACGGGCAGGCCGAAGCGCCCGCGCGGCGCGGGGTACGGCGCGGATCGGGCCGGTCAGCCGGTGAGGGCTCCCGTGCGGCGCTCCGTCGTCGCGATCGTGGCCGAGCCGACCACGCGGGTGCCGTCGTACAGCACGATCGCCTGGCCCGGGGCCACGCCCCGTACGGGTTCGGCGAACTCGACGTGCAGCGTGCCGTCGACCAGTTCGGCCCTGACCGCCGTCTCGTCGCCGTGGGCGCGCAGCTGCGCCGTGTAGGCGCCGGGGCCGGACGGGGCCGTGCCGCCGCACCAGCGGGGCCTGATGGCCGTCAGGGCGCCGACGTCGAGGGCGGCGGCGGGGCCGACCGTCACGGTGTTGTCGACGGGCGAGATGTCCAGCACGTAGCGCGGCTTGCCGTCCGGTGCCGGGTGGCCGATCCGCAGGCCCTTGCGCTGGCCGATGGTGAAGCCGTGCGCGCCGTCGTGAGTACCGACCTTGGCCCCCGACTCGTCCACGATGTCCCCCTCGGCGCTGCCCAGCCGCGCGGCGAGGAAGCCCTGCGTGTCGCCGTCGGCGATGAAGCAGATGTCGTGGCTGTCGGGCTTCTTCGCGACGGCCAGGTCCCTGCGCTCGGCCTCGGCGCGGATCTCGTCCTTCGTGGTGAGGGTGTCCCCGAGCGGGAACATGGCGTGCGCGAGCTGGCGCTCGTCCAGCACGCCCAGGACGTACGACTGGTCCTTGGCCTTGTCGCTCGCCCGGTGCAGCTCACGAGTCCCGTCGGGGCCGGTGACGACCGTCGCGTAGTGGCCGGTGCAGACGGCGTCGAAGCCCAGCGCGAGTGCCTTGTCGAGCAGCGCCGCGAACTTGATCTTCTCGTTGCAGCGCAGACAGGGGTTCGGGGTGCGCCCCGCCTCGTACTCGGCGACGAAGTCCTCGACGACATCCTCACGGAAGCGCTCGGCGAGGTCCCATACGTAGAAGGGGATGCCGATCACGTCGGCGGCCCGTCGCGCGTCGCGCGAGTCCTCGATGGTGCAGCAGCCCCGGGCGCCCGTCCGGAAGGACTGCGGGTTCGCGGAGAGCGCGAGGTGGACGCCGGTGACGTCGTGACCGGCCTCCACGGCGCGGGCGGCGGCGACGGCGGAGTCCACACCGCCGGACATGGCGGCGAGCACACGGAGGGGGCGCTGGGGTGTCTGAGTCATAGCCACACAAGCGTAAGGGTGCCGGGGAACCAGAGTCGCGCGAGTATCCGTTGTCGGTCCATGGGCAAGAGGAAGCGGGGCGCCGCGAGCGGTGACACCCCGGGTGCGGACAGCTCCGGCACGGGCGGGACACCGGTCGGAGAAGGACCGGGGATCGGGCGGCGCGGGCTGCTGATCGGCGGCGCGGCCGTGCTGGTGGGCGGCGGCGGGGTGGTGGCCGTCGTGGCGGGTCAGGACCAGGCGACGCGGATCTGGTACCGGGTGCCGGGGGTGGAGAAGCCCCGCAAGCCGGGTGAGCTGGATCACGCGGGCGCCGAGTGGGTGGCGGCGTCGTCGGCGAACTGGCGCCGGGCGGACCGGCCGGACGACTACACCGTGGACATGGTGATCATCCATGTGGTGCAGGGCAGCTTCAGCACGGCCCTCAAGGTGTTCAAGGACCCGGCGCACCAGGCGGCCACGCATTACGTGGTGCGCAAGGACGGCCACGTGGCGCAGATGATCCGTGAGCTGGACGTGGCGTACCAGGCGGGGAACCGCGCCTACAACGAACGCAGTGTCGGCATCGAGCACGAGGGGTTCGTGGACCGGCCGGAGGACTTCACGGACGCGATGTACCGCTCGTCGGCGCGGCTGACCGCGGGGATCTGCCGGCGGTACGGGATACCGGTCGACAGGAAGCACATCATCGGGCACGTGGAGGTGCCGGGCACCGACCACACGGATCCGGGGCCGCACTGGGACTGGGACCGGTACATGAAGCTGGTGCGGGCGGCACGGGCGGAGCTGGAGACGGTGGAGGCGGCGCCGTCGGGGTCGGGGTGAGCCGGGGTCCGTCGGTATCCGCGGGTGCCCTCCCGGCGGGGTGCGGGGTGCGGGGTGCGGGGTCTGGGTTGCGGTTGTGGGTCGTGGTCGGGGTGCGGGGCCTCCGGAGGCGCATGTCCGGACGGCGTGATTTACGGCGCGTGCCCCGTTCGTTGGACCCGCTGACCCATCTTGTCCACGCACCACAAATCAGCCTGAGTGTCCGAACACGCACCTCCTGCGCCCCCGCCCCCCTTCCGCCGTCACCCGCAACGGTCACCGACCCCCGGGCGCCCCTCTGGCGGGTAATCCCGGCGGTCCCCGGCCCCGGGACCGTCTGCTGCGGGCGATCCCGGCGGTCCCCGGCCCCCGGGGCCGTCTGTCGCGGGTGACCGCGGCGGTCATCGCCCCCGGTCTGTCTCCCGCCGCGAGGCACCGGCACGGGCCGCCCCCGGCCGCGTCCTGCGGGTATCCGGGCGGCCACCGAACCCCGGCCCGCCTCCCGCCTCCCGCAGAGACAGGCCGTCCCCCTTCCCGCGGGAGGGAAGGGGGACGCGCAGGGGTCGTGGCCGGACACTCAGGCTGATTTGTGGCGCGTGAACAAGCCCGGTCAGCGGGTCCAACGAACCCTGCACGCGCCGTAAATCACGCCGTCCGGACATGACCCCGGAGCGGCACCCGGCCACCGGCCCGCACCACCCAAGCCCGGCCGGCGATTGAGGCCACCCACCGCCACCCCGGCCCCGGAGCCGCCCCGGGCGCCAGCTCGCAGACGCAGCCGCTAGCTCAGACCCGCCGTCCGCGCCCGCCCCACCGCCGGGCCGATCGCCGAGGCGACCGCCTCGACGTCGGCCTCCGTGGAGGTGTGGCCGAGGGAGAACCGGAGCGTGCCGCGCGCCAGTTCGGGGTCGGTGCCCGTCGCCAGCAGTACGTGGCTGGGCTGCGCGACCCCCGCCGTACACGCCGATCCGGTCGAGCACTCGATGCCCTGCGCGTCCAGCAGCAGGAGCAGCGAGTCGCCCTCGCAGCCGGGGAAACTGAAGTGGGCGTTGGCTGGGAGCCGGTCGACGGGGTCACCGCCGAGGACCGCGTCCGGCACGGCCTTCCGTACAGAGGCGATCAAGTCGTCGCGCAGGGCGCCGATGTCGCGGGTGAACTCGCCCCGCCGTTCGGCGGCGAGCCGCCCCGCGACGGCGAACGCCGCGATCGCCGGGACGTCGAGGGTGCCCGAGCGCACATGGCGTTCCTGGCCGCCGCCGTGCAGGACGGGGACGGGGGTGTACTCACGGCCGAGGAGCAGCGCGCCGACGCCGTAGGGGCCACCGATCTTGTGGCCGGTGACGGTCATCGCGGCGAGTCCGGACGCGGCGAAGTCGACCTCGGTCTGGCCGAATGCCTGGACGGCGTCGGAGTGCAGCGGTACGCCGAACTCGGCTGCCACCTCGGCGAGTTCGCGTACGGGGAGAATCGTGCCGATCTCGTTGTTCGCCCACATGACGGTGGCCAGCGCGACGTCGTCCGGGTCGCGTTCGATCGCTTCCCGCAACGCCTGGGGGGAGACCCTGCCGTACCGGTCGACGGGCAGGTACTCGACGTTCGCGCCCTCGTGCTCGCCGAGCCAGTCGACGGCGTCGAGGACGGCGTGGTGCTCCACGGGGCTGGCGAGCACCCGCGTCCTGGCCGGGTCGGCGTCGCGGCGGGACCAGTAGAGGCCCTTGACCGCGAGGTTGTCGGCCTCCGTACCACCGGAGGTGAAGACGACCTCGCTGGGCCGGGCGCCGAGGGCTTCGGCGAGCTCCTCGCGCGCCTCCTCGACGGTGCGGCGGGCCCGCCGCCCGGCGGCGTGCAACGAGGACGCGTTCCCGACGTCGGCGAACCGTGCGGTCATCGCCTCGATGGCCTCGGGAAGCATCGGGGTGGTCGCGGCGTGATCGAGATAGGCCATGGTGCTGACGATTCTACGAGCCGTGCCGGGCGCGGATCGCCGTGGGCGGGGGCGCCGGTGGCGGCCGGCCGCCCCGGACGGTGCCCGCCGCCCCGGCCCGGCCCCTGGTGGGGACGGCAGACCCGCCGCTCGCAAGGGGCCGCGTGACCGGTCGCGGCGGGAGCGCCGAGATGTTCGTCACCGCGGGGCCGGATCGGCGCCGGACGACCGGCGCCCGGGAGCGGGCCCGGCCCGCCGCGCGTCCGACCGGTCCGGCGCGGCGGCGCCCGGACCGGCGCGGCGGCGCCCGGACCGGATGCCGTGGGCGGGGGTCCGTGGCGCGCCACGGTGCCGGGCGCACGGTCGAGGCGTAGGCCCGGCACGACGCCGCGTTCCGACATCCTGGACGCGCTGGTGGAGCCGTGGTGCACGGAGGCGGGGCAGGCCGCGTTCTACCGGCGGATCGCGCAGAACGAGCGGCGTTTCACCGACGAGATCCAGGGCCGGTACGGCGAGTTGGACCTGTCGGTGCCGGCCTGCCGAGCGAGGAGGACATCTGGATCCCGCCGTCGAGGGGCAAACGGCTGGCCGGGCTGATCCCCGGCGCCGAGTCGCGTCTCGTCGCGGGAGCGGGCCATCTCGTGCAGGAGGACTCCCCCGCCGAACTCACCCTGTCGCCCGGCGACTTCCTCCTTACGGCTCCGTGACCCCGGCGGCGGACACGGCCTCCGGTCACCGCGCCCCGGGCACCCTTGGCGCCCTGGCGAGCTGGCGGGACTGGGCGACCAGCCGGTCGGCGCTGTCCCAGACGTCGGCGTCCTCCTCCAGATAGCCGCCCGCCAGGTTCCGTGTGGTCACGAAGACCCGCAGCGGTCCGGGCGCCGGGCGGCACCGGATGTGCGTGGTCAGTTCGACGGTCGGGGTCCAGCCGGTGAGCCCGAGGTCGAAGGCGGTCGGCGGGAAGGCGTCCACCGTCAGCAGCAGGGAGAGCGGATCGGGCTCGCGAGGGTCGGCCAGCGAGAACCAGCCGCGCACCTCGCCCTTCCCCGACGGCTCACCGACCGCCCAGCCCGTGGTCGCGGGGTCGAGCCTGACCACCACGCGCCGGGTGAAGCCGGAGTCGCCGGGGAAGGCGGTGGGGCCGTCCTCCGTACCCAGGCACTCCTCGGCGGGCGGCAGGGCGGGCGGCTTCACCGAGGTGCGGACGTCGTCGCCCAGGGAGTCCAGCGCCCCGTACGCCGCGAGGACCCGGACGCGTTCGACCTCCGTGCCGTCGGGCTCGTACTGGAACAGGGACGCCTGTCCGGTGGCGAGGGTGCGCCCGGCGCGTACCGTCTCGGTCCGCACGACGGCCGGGCCGGGCCGTGACGGGGTCAGATAATGGGCGGTGACCGTGAACGGATCGGGGTGCGGCAGCGCGTCACGCAGCGCGCGGGCGACGATCGCCAGCAGATAGCCGCCGTTGACGGCGGAGAGGATCGCCCAGCCCTCGGAGAGGTCCGCGTCGTAGACGCCCGGTTCGCGAAGGGTGACGGTGGTGTCGCGGTCGAACTCGTTGTCCGCGGTGGGTGTCCGCGCTGCCTGTGCCATGAGAGGCACGGTACAACAATGCATTACTGAGCGGTAGCTTACAGATGTGGTCCCGTCTGGTCCTCGGCCGCCGTCGAGCGGCGGTTGTAGGCGCGCGGCGCCCGCCAGTGGAAGCGCATCGCCAGCAGCCGCAGCGCGAACGCGGTGACGACGGCGAGCCCGCTCGTCAGCCCGTTCAGCGCGTCGAAGCGAATGCAGAGGACGACCGTCGTCGCCCCGACGATCGCGGGGACGGCGTACAGGTCCCGGTCCCAGCGCAGCAGGGACGGGACCTCGTTGGCGAGGACGTCACGCAGGACACCGCCGCCCGCCGCCGTGGCGAGCCCGAGCGCGGCGGAGGCGGTGAGGCCGAGCCCGTACTCGTACGCCTTCACGGTGCCAGTCACACAGAACAGCCCGAGCCCCGCCGCGTCGAAGACGTTGACCGCGCCCTGGATGCGCTCGACGTGCGGGTGCAGGAAGAACACCAGGACGGTGGCCACCAGCGGCATGATGAAGTATCCGAGATCGGTGAACGCGGCCGGTGGTACGGCTCCGATCACCAGGTCCCGGATCAGCCCGCCGCCCAGCCCCGTGACCTCGGCGAGCACGGCCATGCCGAAGACGTCGAAGTTCTTGCGGACGGCGAGCAGCGCGCCGGAGATGGCGAAGACGAAGATGCCGGCGAGGTCGAGCGAGTGCTGGACGGAGGGGCTGAACAGTTCCTGGAACACCCGACAGTTCTACCTGGGGCGGGTGAACACCGGACAGGCGCCCGCCCCCGGGGCCCCGAGTGGGCGCAGTCGCCCGGCGCGCTCCCGGGCGGGGACGGAGGCGCGGCGGACCGGAACGGACCACTCCGCCGCGCACCGCCGCCACCCGCGCACCGCACCGCACCGCCGGGCCGACCGGCAGCGCCCGCCGTGCCCGCCCCGGCGGGCGGACCCGGCGGGCGGACCGCCTCGTCGGTGCGGTGTCCGTCTCAGACCGGCTCCGACACCGACTCCGCCCCGGGGCCGGTCTCCGTCACCGCCGCGATCCCCGTCGCCCTCGTCCGCTCCACCGTCCCGGCCTCGATCTCCGCCGCGAAGTGACACGCCACCCGGTGGCCGTCGCCCAGGACCGTCAGCTCGGGACGCTCCGTCGCGCACCGTGTCTCCTGCTTCCAGGGGCAGCGGGTGTGGAAGCGGCAGCCCGCCGGCGGCGCCGCCGGGGAGGGCAGGTCGCCGCGGAGCAGGATCCGTTCGCGCCGGTCCTCCACCTCGGGGTCGGGCACCGGTACCGCCGACATCAGCGCCTTGGTGTACGGGTGCCTCGGCCCGGCGTACAGCGCGTCGCTCGGGGCCTCCTCCACCAGGGAGCCGAGATACATGACCCCGATGACGTCCGAGATGTGGCGGACCACGGCCAGGTCGTGGGCGATGACGAGATATGTCAGGCCCTTGGACTCCTGGAGTTCCTCAAGGAGGTTGATCACCTGCGCCTGGATGGAGACGTCGAGCGCGGAGACCGGCTCGTCACAGATGATCACGTCCGGTTCGAGGACCAGCGCCCGCGCGATGCCGATGCGCTGGCGCTGGCCGCCGGAGAACTCGTGCGGGTAGCGGGAGAGCGCGTTGGAGGGCAGGCCGACCTCCGCGAGGATCTTCTTGATCCGCTCGCGGCGCTCCTCCTGGTCGGCGCCGATGCCGTGCGCCGCCATGCCCTCGGAGAGGATCGACTCGATGTTCTGCCGGGGGTTGAGGCTGCCGAGCGGGTCCTGGAACACCATCTGGAGACGGTGCCGGTTCTTCCGCATCTCCTCCTCGGGCAGCTTCGCCAGATCCGTGCCGTCGAAGACGACCTCGCCGTCGGTGATGTCGACGAGGCGCAGCACGGCGCGGCCGAGGGTGGTCTTGCCACAGCCCGACTCCCCCACCAGGCCGTACGTCTGGCCCGCCTCGACCTTCAGGGAGACACCGTCGACGGCGTACACATGACCGACGGTACGGTCGAAGAAGACGCCCTTCTTCACGGGGAAGTGGACCTTCACACCGTCCAGTTCGAGCAGGCTCATGAGGGGACCTCCGCCGTGGGTTCGGCCGGACCGGCCGGGTCGGCGTCGCCGGGCGCAACGGCCCCGGCCGCCGCGTCGGCGGGATCGGCCGGCAGGACCGGGTTGACGCAGCGCACCTGATGGCCGGGCGCACGCGGTTCGGTGAGTTCGGGAGTGCCCGTCAGGCACTCCATCGTGTAGAAGTCGCAGCGCGGCGCGAACGCGCAGCCGTCGGCCCACGCGATCTTGTCGTTGATCGACCCCCGGATCGGCCTGAGCGGATCACCGCGCGGTGCGTCGAGGCGCGGGATGGAGCCGAGCAGCCCGTGCGCGTACGGATGGGTGGGGTGCGCGAACAGTTCACGGCGGCCCGCGGTCTCCACCGCGCGCCCCGCGTAGAGCACGTTCACCTGGTCGCAGAGTCCGGCGACGACACCCAGGTCATGAGTGATCATCAGAAGGGCGGTGCCCTCCTGGTCCACCAACTCCTTGAGGAGTTCGAGGATCTGGGCCTGGATGGTGACGTCGAGCGCCGTCGTCGGCTCGTCCGCGATCAGCAGGCGCGGCGCGCACGCGACCGCCATGGCGATGAGCGCGCGCTGCCGCATGCCGCCGGAGAGCTGGTGCGGGTACTCCTTGAGCCGCCGGTTCGGGTCGGGGATGCCGACCCGGTCGAGCAGCGTGGCGGCCTCCTTGCGGGCGGGCTCGCCCTTCAGCCCCCGGTGGCGGCTCAGGATCTCGGTGACCTGAACGCCGACCGGGACGACCGGGTTGAGCGAGGAGAGCGGGTCCTGGAAGATCATCGCGAGCTGGCTGCCGCGCAGGTCGCGGATCTTCCTCTCGTCCATGGCGAGCAGGTTCGCGCCGTCGTAGTCGGCGCGCCCGCCGACGCTCACCCCCTTGCGCGGGAGCAGACCCATCAGGGCGAGCGCCGTCACGGACTTGCCGCAGCCCGACTCGCCCACCAGGCCGACGACCTGGCCCTCGGCGACGTCGAAGGACACGCCGTCGACGGCCCTGGTGTCGCGCCCCGCGCCCCGGCCCGTCGCGTGCCCGGCAAAGGTGACCGACAGTTCGTCAACTGAGAGAAGTGACATGGGACTTCAGCCTCGCAGCTTCGGATCGAGAGCTTCCCGCATGGCCTCACCGAGCAGCGTGAAGCCGAGAGCGGTGACGATGATCCCGACCGCCGGATAGACCGACATCATCGGCGCGTTGTCGAAGAAGCGCTGTGCCTGTGACAGCATCACGCCCCACTCCGGGATCGCCGGGTCCGGATTGCCGAGGCCCAGATAGGACAGGGCGGCGGCCTCGATGATCGCGGTGGCCAGGCTGAGCGTCGCCTGGACGATCACCGGGCTGAGCGAGTTGGGCAGGATCTGGGTGAGGACGATACGGCGTTTTCGGATGCCCACCGCCTTGGCGGCCAGCACATAGTCGGAGCTGCCCTGCGCGAGCATCGAACCGCGCAGCAGCCGGGCGAACACCGGCACTTGGACCACGCCCACCGCGATCATCACCGTGGTCAGCGACTGGCCGAGCACGGCCGCGACGGACACGGCCAGCAGCAGCGAGGGCAGCGCCAGCATCATGTCCGTGAAACGCATGATGACGGTGTCCACACGCTTGCCCGCCTCGCCGCCGAGCGTGGCGGCGGCACCCGAGACGGCGCCGACGATCGCGCCGGCCACCAGGCCGATGAGCATCGACACGACACCGACGAGGAGGGTCTGCCGGGCACCGACGAGCATCCGGGAGAACTCGTCGCGGCCCAGGTGGTCCAGGCCGAACCAGTTCTCACCGCGCGGTCCGACGAAGCGGCCCTGGTTGGGGAAGACCTCGCCGCGCCAGTCCTGCGCGGTGGGGCTGTACGGGGCGAGCCACGGGCCGACGATCGCGATCAGCACGAACAGGCCGATCACCACGCCGCCGATGATCGCGGTCTTGCTGGTGCGCAGCCGGCGGAAGGCCTCGCGCCACAGTCCGGCGCCCGAGGTGCTCTCGGTCCGCTCGGTGAGCTGTGCGAGCCGGTCGATCTTGTCGGCCTTCTTCGTCATGTTCGGTATGGCGTTCACGTCAGTGCACCCGCACTCTCGGGTCGATGAGGCTGTACGCCACGTCGACCAGCAGATTGATCAGGACGTACACCAGCGCGATGAAGAGGATGAAGCCGACGAGCACGGGATAGTCGCGGGCGTCGATCGACGTGCGGATGAAGGATCCGATCCCGCCGAAGCTGAAGACCGACTCGGTGAGTACCGCGCCGGACAGCAGGCTGCCGGTCAGCAGGCCGATGGCGGTGATCACCGGCAGCAGCGCGTTCCGCAGGACGTGGCGGCCGCGTACGACGCGCTTGTCCAGGCCCTTGGACTCGGCCGTGCGTACGTAGTCCTCGCCCAGCACTTCGAGCACGCTGGCCCTGGTCATCCGCACGATGACGGCGAGCGGGATGGAGGCGAGCGCGACCGCCGGGAGTACGAGATGCGTGATCGCGTCCCACGACGCGTCGAACTCGCCGGTCAGCAGGCCGTCCAGGACGGCGAATCCGGTGACCTTCGTCGCGTCGATGCCGGTCGACAGCCGGCCGTAGCTCGGGAAGAGCCCGAGGTTGACGGCGAAGAAACCCTTGAGGAGCAGCGCCAGGAAGAAGACCGGAATACAGATGCCGAGCAGTGAGCCAGAGACCGCAGTCACGTCCAGCCAGCTGCCGCGGCGCCGCGCGGCGAAGTAGCCGAGAGGGACGCCGACCACGACCGCGATGAGTATCGCGGCGACGCTGAGTTCGACGGTCGCCGGGAAGCGCAGGGTGAATTCCTCCCACACCGGCTGGCCGGTCTGTGTGGAGGTACCGAGGTCGAGTTCGAAGATCCGTTTGATGAACCGCCAGTACTGGACCCAGACCGGCTCGTCGAGTCCCAGTGCCCGGTTGATCCGGGCCACTTCGGCGTCGGTCGCCCGTTCACCCAGGATCGCCGAAGCGGGTCCGCCGGGCAGCCGGTTCAGCCACAGGAAGAGCAGAACCGACAGACCGAGCAGGGTGGGTATCAGCTGTAGCAGTCGTCGTGCGACGAGTCGCAGCACCCCGCGTGCCCCTTTCTCATTGCGTACTCCTGGCGTCGTTCATCCGTGTTCATCTGTGTCCGGGTCGGTCCACGTGTGGTGGACCGACCGTCAGCGAGACAGGTCCGCCCGGTCGCGGTCGGGACGTGCACCGCGACCGGGCGGACCCGGCGTGCGCGCTGTCCTTACTTGAAGGACACCTCGGCGAAGTTCTCCTGCGTCAGCGGGGAGACCTTCGGCGGGTTGACGTCGGCGGCGAAGGCGATCGCCGGCGGCGACGAGGAGATCGGCACACCCGGCAGGTATTCCATGATCGTCTCGTTGGCCTTCTTGTACAGGTCGGTCCGCTTGGCCGGGTCGGTCTCAGTCGACGCGGTCTTCAGCGCGTCGAAGACGCCCTTGTCCTTGAAGCCCCACTGCTTGTCGAACTCGGCGAACCAGGTGCCGATGAAGTTGTAGCCGTCGTTGAAGTCACCGGTCCAGCCGAGCATGTGCAGCGCGCAGCTGCCCGCCTCGGTGGCGTCCAGGTAGTCCGGGGCCCACTTCATGGGCTTGGGGGTGACGGTGATCCCGGCCTTCTCCAGGTCGGACTTCATCAGCTCGAACATGTCCTGCGGAGCGGGCATGTACGGGCGGGTGACCTCGGTCGGGTAGCAGAAGTCGATCTTCAGGGCGCTCTCACCGGCGTCCTTGAGGAGCGACTTCGCCTTGGCGGTGTCGAACGGGTACGTCTTCACCGCGTCCGAGTAGCCGGCGACCGTGTCGGGCATGAACTGCGTCGCCGCCACGCCGCCCTCGGGAAGCTGGGTCTTGACCAGGTTCTCGCGGTCGATGGCGTGCGCGATCGCCTGCCGGACCTCGGGCTTCTTCAGGGCGGCGCTCTTACCCTGGCTCATGCCGACGTAGAAGATGTTGAAGACGTCACGCGTGGGGACCTGGAACTTGCCGTTCTCCAGCGTCTTCACATCGGCGGGAGCGACCAGGTCGTAGCCGTCGATGTCACCGGCCTGGAGGGCCTGACGGCGGCCGTCCTCGGTGTCGATGGTGCGGAAGACCAGATTCTTGATCTTGGCCTTGGTGCCCCAGTAGTCGTCGAAGCGCTCCAGCGAGACTTCCTTGTTGCCCTTGTTCCACTCGCTGATCTTGTACGGCCCCGTGCCCGCGACCGTACCGGCCACCTGGCTGTACTTGGGGTACGTGATCGCGTCGCCCTTGGCGGTGGCCTCCTGCTTCGCGTACTCCTTCAGGGCCTTGGGCGAGTGGATCGCCAGCGCCTGGAGGGAGAAGCCGCCCGGCAGGTTCGCGGAGGGCTCGTTGACCTCGATGACGGCGGTGTTCTCGTCCGTCGCGGTGCAGGACTTGTAGTTCGCCTTCGGGGTCTCGGGGTCCTCGTTCTTCGCGAAGCCGCCCATGATGGTCTGCCAGTAGTAGGAGACCGCGCTGGACTGGTACGTGCCCGTCCAGTTGAACCAGTAGTCGTAGTTGGCGCAGACGGCGGCGGCGTTGAACTTCTCGCCGTCGTGGAAGGTCACGTCCTTGCGGAGGTTGAACGTCCAGACCGTGCCGGCCTCGTTGCTCGACCACTTCTCGGCGAGGCCGGGGGCCAGTTCGCTGCCGCCCGACTCGTGCTCCAGCAGCGCCTCGAAGGCCTGCCGGGTGACCCGGAAGGTCTCGCCGTCGCTGGCGAGCGCCGGGTCGAGCGAACCGGGGTCACCGGGGCCGCCGAAGACGAAGGTGTCCTTCGCGCCGCCCGAGTCACCTTCCTTGTCGCGATCGCTGGAGCAGCCTGTGGCGATCAGCGTGACGGCCACGGCCGTCACGATCGCCCCAGCGGCTCGGGACTTGATTATTCGCATGGTCCACCCCAGGGGTCCAACGAGTCGAGGGCTCGGTCTTGACGGCCGAACATTACAGTCAAGAAAGTGCCAAATGAACAGATCGCAATCCGGAGTTGCAGACCTGAGATCCGGACACTCGACAAATCATCCTACTTCGGGCATCTCACCCCTACCAGTCAAGTCACGCCAGGTGAGACGCAGTTGGGCGGGCGAACCGGATGAACCTCCCGTACGCCGCAGAAGCCCTCCGTCCGCATGATGGACCATGCGGACGGAAGGGGCGCGACGGTTCGCGGCGCCCGCGGGCTAATCCCCGGTGAGCCCCTCGGAGGCCCCTGGGGCGGCGCCCCGGGAAACCTCCCCGGAGGCGCCCGTGGCAGCCGCGGGAGGCCCCCCGGAGGCCTTCCCGGAGGCTCCCGGTGCGGGAGCCCCGGTGGGGCCGGAGGGTGCGGCGGCGCCGGAGGCCACGGCATCGCCCACGAGCGCGATCGCCTCGCGCGCCGAGGCGAGCACCTTCGTGTCGTCCGGGATCTGGTCCGGCGCGTTCTCCGGGTGGTGACAGGCCGCCTCGTGCCCCGGCTCCAGCCGGATCAGCGGCGGCTCCACCGTCCGGCACACCTCCGTCGCCTTCCAGCAGCGGGTGTGGAACCGGCAGCCGCCGGGCGGCGAGAGCGGTGACGGCACGTCGCCCTTGAGCAGGATCCGCTCGCTCCTGACCCCGCGCCGTCTCGGGTCCGGCACCGGCACCGCGGACAGCAGCGCCTTCGTGTACGGGTGCATCGGCCGCTCGTACAGCGACTTGCGGTCCGACAGCTCGACGATCTTGCCGAGGTACATCACGGCGATCCGGTCCGAGACATGGCGGATGACCGAGAGGTCGTGCGCGATGATCACGTACGTGAGCCCCAGCTCGTCCTGGAGGTCGTCCAGCAGGTTCACCACCTGCGCCTGGATCGACACGTCCAGCGCCGAGACCGGCTCGTCGGCGACGACCAGCTTCGGGCTGAGCGCCAGGGCCCGCGCGATGCCGATGCGCTGGCGCTGTCCGCCGGAGAACTCGTGCGGATAGCGGTTGTAGTGCTCGGGGCTCAGCCCGACCAGGCCCAGCAGCCGCTGGACCTCCTTCTTGACCCCGCCCTCGGGCTCCACGTGCTGGAGTCTGAACGGCGCGCCGACGATCGTGCCGATCGTGTGGCGCGGATTCAGCGACGAGTACGGGTCCTGGAAGATCATCTGCACGTCGCGGCGGAGCGGCCGGATCCTGCCCGCCGACATGTGCGTGATGTCGTGGCCCTGGAACTCGATGCGCCCGCCGGTCGGTTCGTCCAGCCGCGTGATCAGCCGGCCCATGGTCGACTTGCCGCAGCCCGACTCGCCGACGACGCCGAGCGTCTCACCGGCGTGCACGTCGAAGGAGAGCCCGTCGACCGCCTTGACGGCGCCCACCTGGCGCTGCAACAGCCCCTTCTTGACGGGGAAGTGTCTGACCAGCCCCTCGACCCTCAGCAGGGGCTCACGCGCCCCGTCCTTCACCGTTTCCACCGGCCTGTCCGCCACAGCGGGATCCTTTGCGTTGCTCACGGCGTCGGCGCTCACAGCTTCGGCGCAATCTCTTCGGTCCAGATCCTGTTCCGCTGCTCCCGCGTCATGTGGCAGGCGGAGTGGTGCCCGGAGCCGACCGGCTCCAGCTCGGGGCGCTCCGTGCGCGTGATGCCGCCCTTGGGCACATCCGCGTACGGGCAGCGCGGGTTGAAGGCGCAGCCCTCCGGCACGTTGATGAGCGACGGCGGCTGGCCCTTGACGGGGACGAGCCGTTCGGTCTGCTCGCGGTCGATCCGGGGCATCGAGCCGAGCAGCCCCCAGGTGTAGGGGTGCTGCGGCTCGTAGAACACCTTCTCGGCCGGTCCGCGTTCGACGCACCGGCCGCCGTACATGACCAGCAGGTCGTCCGCCATCTCGGCGACGACCCCGAGGTCATGGGTGATCATGATGACGGCGGAGCCGAACTCCTTCTGCAAGTCCCGGATGAGGTCGAGTATCTGCGCCTGGACGGTCACGTCCAGGGCGGTCGTCGGCTCGTCGGCGATGAGCAGTTCGGGGTTGTTGACCAGGGCCATCGCGATCATCGCGCGCTGGCGCATACCGCCGGAGAACTCGTGCGGATAGCTGTCGACGCGCTTGTGCGGCTCGGGGATGCCGACCCGGTCGAGCATCTCCACCGCACGTGCGCGGGCGGCCTTCCTGGTGACCTTGTGGTGGACGCGGTACGCCTCCACGATCTGCGCGCCGATGCGGTAGTACGGGTGCATCGCGGAGAGCGGGTCCTGGAAGATCATGGCCATCTTCCGGCCGCGCAGCCGCCGTACGCGGTCGGGGTCGGCCCCGACCAGCTCCTCGCCGTCCAGCAGGACCTCGCCGGATATCGCGGCGTTGGCGGAGCGGTGCAGGCCCATCACGCCGAGCGAGGTGACCGACTTGCCGGAGCCCGACTCGCCCACGATGCCCAGGGTCCGGCCGGCGTGGACGTCGAAGCTGACGCCGTCGACCGACTTCACCAGACCGTCGTCGGTGCTGAAGTGGATACGCAGGTCGCGTACGGAGAGGAAGGGTTCGCCGGGGCCGCCGGCCCCGGTGGCCCCGGCGAACCCGGCGGCCATCGGCTCGCCCGGCGCGGGGGCGGGACCGGGAACCCGTACGGCGGACTGCTCCTTGGAAACCTCGCTCACGAGTACCTCACCCTGGGGTCGATGGCGGCGTACACCAGGTCCACCAGCAGATTGCAGAAGACGATGAAGAAGGCGGCGAACAGGGTCACGCCCATCACGATCGGCAGGTCGGCCTCCTTCACCGACTGGATCGCGTACGCGCCCATGCCCTGGAAGGAGAAGACCTGTTCGGTGATGACGGCGCCGCCGAGCAGCAGACCGAAGTCCATACCGAAGATCGTGACGATGGGTGTCAGCGCGGACCGCAGTCCGTGCTTGCCGACGACGGTGCTCTCCCGCAGGCCCTTGGCCCGTGCCGTACGGATGTAGTCCTCCCCCATCACCTCCAGCATTCCGGCCCGGGTGAGCCGGGCGTACAGCGCGGAGTAGAGGAAGGCGAGGCTGCACCAGGGGATGATCAGGTTCCAGGCCCAGTCCGCCGGATTCTCCGTGAACGGGACGTAGTTGACGCCGTCCGACCACAGGGGCCACTGGACGGTGAAGAGGGCCAGACCGAGCATGCCGGTGAAGAAGATCGGCAGCGAGACACCGGTGAGGGCCAGCGTCATGGCGAGGCGGTCGAAGACCGAGCCGCGCTTGAGGGCCGAGAGGACACCGATGGCCACGCCGGAGAGCAGCCAGATCACGGCGGCACCGATGGCCAGGGAGAAGGTGACCGGGACCCGGTCCATCAGCTCGGGCCAGACCTCGACGTGCGTCTTGAAGGAGTAGCCGAAGCAGGGCGCGTTGCACAGGGACGGGTCGGGGCCGAAGTTGTACTCCGCGCCGACGAAGATGCCCTTGATGAAGTCGTAGTACTGCGTGTAGAGGGGCTGGTCGAGCCCCAGGTTCGCCTTGACGGCGGCGACCGATTCGGGGTTGGCGTCCTTACCGACGTACTGGACCGCCAGCTGGTCGATCGTCTGCCCACCGAGCCGTGGGACGAGGAAGAAGATCGCGAAGGTGACTGCGCTGACCACCAGCAACAGCATTACCGCGGCGATCACGCGTCGGATGATGTACGCAGTCACAGCCGATCGGCGCCGGGTCCGCCGGCCGGGGACGACCCGGCCGGCGGACCCGATGCCTTCACCTGCCTTTCAGGCATGTCGGGGGGTTGGAAAGGCGCTGCCGCTGAATCAGGTGGTGGAGCCGATCAGCAGGTAGTCGTACATGCCCAGGTACGCCTGGGTCACGGTGACGTTGGTCGCCGAGTCCGGGCGGTACAGCAGGTTCTTGCGGTAGATCAGCGGCACGGCCGAGGCGTTCTCCAGGACGAGCTTGTCGATCTCGCCCCACGCCTTGGTGCGGGCGGCGTCGTCGGTCTGCGCGATACCGTCCGACAGCGCCTTGTTGATCTTCGGGTCGTCCAGCTCCATCAGGTTGTTGCCGCCCGAGGGCTTGATGGCGGAGCCGTTGACGATCTGGTCGAGGAAGCCGAAGCCGGTCGGCCAGTCGGCGCCCCACGCCATCATCATCATGCCGAGGTCGTGTTCCTTGACGTAGCTGGGGACACCGGCGAAGTTGCTGAAGTACTTGCCCGCCGGGTACTGCTTGATCTCCGCCTCGATGCCGACCTTCTTCAGCGACGCCTGGATGGCGGTCGCCATCTGCACCTCGTCGGGGCGGTCGGAGCGGGCCGTCAGGTTGGTCTTGAAGCCGTCCGGCTGACCGCAGTCCGCGAGCGCGGCCTTGGCCTTGGCGACGTCGCCCTTGTCGCCCTCGGTCTGGTACAGGTCGAACTTCTGGTACCCGTTGACCGTCGGCGGGAGGAGCGTGCTCGCCACGTCGCCCTTGGTGGGGCCACCGAGCGCGCCCTGGACGGACGCCTTGTCGATCGCGTAGTGCACGGCCTTGCGGCAGTCCGCGTTGTCGAAGGGCTTCACCTTCGTCGACAGCGCCAGGTAAGAGGTGGCGCCGGCGTACGAGTTGTCCGTCTTGGCCAGCTCGGATTTCTTGGTGAGGACCTTGGGCTGGGTCTTCGTCTGGAGACCGGTGCCCGCGGCGTCCACGGTGAGGTTGTCACTCATCAGGTGCTGGTCGACCGTGGTCGGGTTGACCTTGAACTTGATGGTGATCTTGTCGGCGAGCGCCGGGCGGATCGGGTCGGTGGCCTTGTCCCAGTGCGGGTTGCGCACGAGGGTCGCGCCGCGGCCCTCGTTGTACGACTCGAACTTGTACGGGCCCGACGACGAGATCTGCTTGACGTACTCGGCGCCCTTGTCCTTCGCCTGCGGCACCGGGGCCGTCTGGGAGAAGGTCGCCAGGTAGTCGAAGTCGGCGAACGGCTTGTTGAGCTTGAAGACGATCGTCTGGTCGTCCGGGGTCTCGATGGACTTCAGGCCCTCGGCGGACTTGTCCTTGTAGGGACCCTTGTACTTCTCGCCGCCTTCGAGATACGCCTTGAAGTAGGTGGGGCCGTTCGACAGGGCCTCGGGCGCGAAGTTGCTGCGCTCGATCGCGTACTTGACGTCCTTGGACGTGACCGGGCTGCCGTCGTCGAACTTGACGCCCGTGCGGAGCTTGTACGTCCACGTCCTGGCGTCCGCGCTCGCCTCACCCAGCGACTCGGCGAGGTCGGGGACGACCTCCAGGCCCTCCTTGCCGGCGGCCGGCTTGAAGGAGGTGAGCGAACGGCCGTACAGGCGGGAGAAGTTCTGCACCCAGCCGTAGTAGGTGTTGCCCGGGTCGAGGGAGTCCGGCACGTCCGAGTGCTCGTAGGTGACGGTGCCCCCCTTCTTGTCGGACTTGTTGACGACCGAGGTCAGCCCGGCGTCCTTGCCGGCACCACCCTTGCTGTCGTTGTCCTTGCTGTCCGAGCCGCCGCACGCCGACGCGCTCAGCGCCAGCACGATGGCTGTCGCCAGGACAGCTGTCGCCTTCTTGGTCTTCATCCTGAGGAAAGCCCCTCTATCAATGGAGTACGGCACGGAGCTGGAGGTTCGGCCGCTGTGGATGGTGCCGGTGGAACCGGGGGTCACTTGCCGCGGGGATCGAGTGCGTCACGCAGCCCGTCGCCCAGCAGGTTGAACGCCAGCACGGTGATGAAGATCGCCATGCCCGGCACGAACATGTAGTGCAGATCGACCTCGTACAGGTCCACCGCGGTGGTGAGCATGCCGCCCCACGACGCCTGCGGCGGGGCGATGCCCACCCCGAGGAAGCTCAGACCGGCCTCGAAGAGGATGTTGGTCGGGATCAGGAGCGTCGCGTAGACGAGGATCGGCGCGACGAGGTTCGGCAGCAGTTCCCGGAAGAGGATGAACGGCCCTCCGGCGCCCAGGCTCCGGGACGCGTCGACGAACTCGCGCCGCCGCAGGCTCATGGTCTGCGCGCGCACGATCCGGCCCATGTAGGGCCAGTTGAAGAAGCCGATCACGAAGATCAGCACACCGATCCGCAGGGGCAGTCCGCTGAGCCCGAAGGCGCCGTCCTGGAGGGCGGCCGAGATCGAGATCGCGAAGAGCAGCAGCGGGAAGGCGAGGAAGGTGTCCATCAGCCGGCTGACGACCGCGTCGACCCAGCCTCCGTAGTAACCGGCGACGACGCCGAGGAGGGTGCCGATGGCGACGGAGAGCAGGGTCGCTCCGGCGGCGACCAGGAGCGAGACCCAGGAGCCCTCGATGATGCGGGCGAGGAGGTCACGGCCGAGACCGGGCTCCACACCGAGCGGATGGTCCCAGCTCGTGCCGCCCCAGGCGCCCTTGGGGGCGAGGAGCGAGGGATCCACCAGGTCCTGGTTGAGCGCGTTGGGATCGAGACCGAAGACGGCCTGGATCGGCTTGGCCAGTACCGCGAGGAGGATCAGGAGGATGACAACGATGCCGCCGGCCACGGCGGCCTTGTCGCGCTTGAAGCGCGTCCAGGCTATTCGCCCGAGCGAACGACCCTCGATCTGGCTCTGCTTGGCGCCCGTGAGCACTGCCTCCGGCTGCACCTCGGCGGCCGACTTGGTGGTCTCGATCGGTGCGGTCACAACGTCTTCGACCCCTCCTGGCCGACGCTCGCCGGCCCCGTACCCGCCGCTGCAACGGCCTGTCTCGCGTCAGTTGGCGCACGCGTCGGCGCTGATGGTCGCGGAAGATCCCGCCAAGGGGCTTCCCGTGGAGCGGTGCCGGGCTGCTCGCACGGAGGACGGACGGTCCCCGCTGCCGGGGAGTCTTCATTGCGGTAGTGATCACCCGCCATAGTCCAAAGGGAATGTTTGCCCAAACGTGATGGAGTCACACACCTACCGTTATCCGGACGTTGTGATCGCGTGAGCGGGGCGGACGACCGCTCCCCGGGCGCTTCGTTACGGCTCGCGGCGGTCCGGAGAGAAGCAGCGCCGCCGGGTGGACCGAACTGGTCGGTGCACCCCGGCGGCGGCTGAATCAGTAGGCGCGCGGCGCGGCGGGCGGGTAGCCGTAACCGGAGGCCGCCTGCGGCGCCCCGTGGGCCTCCCGGTCGTAGAAAGGCCGGGAGTTGGCCCGCAGCCACATCGTGACCGGGTCGTACTCGTCTGACATCGCGACGGTGGACACCGGAAGCCCCTCGGGGACCGCGCCGATGGACTGCTGCATCATCGCGCGTACGGCGTCGACGGACGCCGGGCTGGTGTCGTACAGATCCAGGCCGATGGTCAGGTACGGCGCGCCGAGCGCGGGGTGGACCCACGCGCGGCGCAACGACCGTACGGCGGGGGTGCGGTGGGCGTTCTGGGTGAGCAGCGCGTAGAACTGCGGGATCTCCACGGCCGGTTCGGACAGCCGCAGCGGACCGGCCGGCATGCGGTCGAGCCCCGTGGCGATCCGTCGCAGGTCGAGCCAGGGGATGCCGACGCCGCCGCCCGGCGCGTGCGGGTTGAGCCAGATCCCCCAGCGTTCGGGGTAGAGGGCGCGGGCGATGTCGCGGCCGGTGACGACCTCGTGCGCGCGGTTCCAGCCACTGACGGAGAGCTCCTGGGCGGAGGTGACGCAGGGCGCGTAGCCGAGGCCGTCGACCTCCATGTTCCCGTACTGCGCGTCGGGTGAGCCCGCGCGGCCGTGCCAGAGCAGCATCCACACCTGGCCGGCGGTGCTGTCGGCGAGTGCCTGGAGCAGCGCCTCGTAGGCGTCGTAGCGTCCTGGCGTCACCTGGCGCAGCATGTGCTCGACCTGCCCCGTCGCCGCGGTGCCTGACGCGCTCACTCTTGGTCCCGCCCCTCGTCGATCCACCATCCGGACCGGCCTCCCCCGCTCGGGGCCCGTGCCGGCCGGGCCATCAAACCAGCTTAGTCCGGCCGGTCATCGCCGGTTCCGGGGCCGAAGCGCCACGGCGTGTTACGCGGACGGCGCGGCCGTCCTTTGGTAGAAGGGCCGCACCCGCTCCAGCATCCAGGTGCCGACCGGGTCCTGGGTGACGTCCAGCAGCACCAGGTTGACCGGCCAGCCGGCCCGGACCCGGCCGAGCGCCCGGCCGAGCGCGTCCATGGGCGCGTTGCGTTCGGCGGCCTCCCAGGAGGAGAGCTGGACGCCGACGAAGAGGACGGGTGCCTCGCCCTCTATGCTCGCGAGGCCGCGGCGCGCGGTGAGGACGACGCCCGACGCCTCGAACTCCTCGGCCGCCGCCGTCAGGAAGTCGACGGGGTCCTCCTGCCAGTCGGGCTCGAAGAGCCGCACCCGGCCTCCGCCGGCGGGGCCGTCCAGCGGTGTACGGCCCGCCCGGCACAGCTCAGCGACGGCGGGCGGCGGAAGGGGCGCCCCGACCATGCCGCCGGGGTTCACGGCTATCCCGAGGCGAGGGGGCAGACCGCGGGCGAACTCACGGGCGGGGGCGACGGTGAAGGGCATATGGGCGCCGACGCACTGGAGGAACTGCTGCTCGGAGCTGAAGACGGGGACGTACGGCACGCCGTCGATCTCCATGGTGGGCAGATCGAGTGCGGGGCTGTCGGGTCCGCCGCCGTTGGGCAGCGGCACCCAGAGCTGACTGCGGCCGAGGACCTCGACCAGCCGTCCGCCCGCCGAGGCGTTCCCGAGCGAGGCGGCGAGCACCTCTTCCAGCTCGTTGCCCGGCCATGCTGTGTTCACTGACTCTCCCGTGTCCGCCCGTGCGCACTGGCGCGCCGCGGAAACCCTAACGCCGGTGGGTGGGGTGTCCTCAATCGCGGAGGGGGCGGGATCGAGGCCGCATCCGGCGATCGAAGACGAGCACCACTGCGACCGCCGATCCGGGCACCGCCCCGGATGCCGGGTCCGAGCACCGCTGCGACCGCCGGTCCGGACGCCGGTGGAGACGCAGGCCCGAGCGCCGGTCCAGACGCCACCGCGAACGCCACTCCGGACGCCGGTGCCAACTCCGGTCCAAGCGCCGCTTCGGACGCCGGTGCAGACGCCGGTCCGGACGCCGGTGCGAACGCCACTCCGAGCGGGGGTGCGAACGCCGGTCCAGGCGCCACTGCGAATGCCGGTCGGGATGCCGGTCCGAACTCCGGTGCGAAACGCCGGTCCGGGCGGCCGGTCGAGGCACAGGCCCGAACGCCGGTCCGGACACCACTCCGAGCGGCGGTGCGAACACCAGTCCAAACGCCGCCGCGACCGCCGGTCCGGACGCCACTCCGAGCGGCCGGTCGAGGCGCAGGCCCGAGTGCCGGTGCGGTCACCGGGCCGGGGCGGCCCCGCCGCTCAGGTGACGGGGAAGTCGATCCCCGTCAGCGCGCCCGCGGCGTCCCGGTCCAGGAGGACCGCCGATCCGCAGCCCGCCGGGAGCCGCCCCGCCTCCGCGTCCGCGACGAGGCGGGAGACCGCGCGCCGGTGGCGCGCGAAGGCGTATCCGGACACCCCGCGCCCGCGCTCGCGCTGGCCCGCGCGGGCGGTCTTCGGCGTCACGTCGAGCAGGACGAGATGGAGCCGTCTGCCACGTCTGCGCGCCTCGCGGGCCAGCCAGCGCCGTACCCACGCCTGGGTGCCGCAGTCGTGCACGACGACGCTCCCGCCGGAGCGCAGCGCACGCCGCAGCCCGGCGTAGTGCGCGAGACGCACGAGCGGCCGGTAGACGGCGTACGGCAGCCTCCCCGGCAGCCGCCGCGCCCAGCGGTCGCGGGTGTCCTGCGAGTCGATCCCCCGGCCGGCGGCCGTCCGGGCGATCAGTGTGGATTTCCCGCTGCCCGGCAGACCCGAGACGACGACCACGTCACCGTCGCCGAACACCAGGCGCCGGGGCACCCGGCATCCCCGCTGCCGCAGGTCGCGGACGACCGGCGGGACGGCCGCCAGGGCCTTGCGGGGGACCGCTTCCGGCTGGGCGGGCACCCCCGCGGTCGCCGCGTAGGCACTTGCACGGGACCGCTGCAACGTCATCGCCCTCCCCCTGTCGGGTCCATCGTCATCGCCGATGACCCTTGCCCTTGAAGTGTAAAGAACTGGTAATGCGGCACAAGCGTTTTGCTGATCACGGCCCTGCCGGTCCCGGCCCGCCCGCCGGAGAGGTGCCACCGGCGGTGGCTCGACCGATCTCCCCGGCGCCCTCCCTCCCTACGGAGGCCGACGCGTGCGATGATGTCCGCGCCAACTCCATACCGGCCGTTCGAATCCGCGCGGGAGAGTCCTGGTCACCGTGGGTGCCGGGCGCCGAAGGAGCAAGTTCCTCCCTTGAATCTCTCAGGCCCAGTACCGCGCGGACGAGGCAGATCTGAAAAGCGAGCCGCCGTCAGGTGGTTCCACCCAAGGTGCAAGTCGTGACTCCGTATGCGTCTGTGTACGTGCGGTCGTGACGAACCTCTCAGGTTCCGATGACAGATGGGGAGGATTGTCCTCTCTGTCATGCCCTGGGAGCCACACCTATGAGCAATACGTCTCACACCCCCGCCCCCGAAGCGGCCGGTCCCGACGCCCCGCGCCTCACCGCGCTGGACGCCGTGCACCGCTCACTGGGCGCCACGATGACCGACTTCGCCGGCTGGGACATGCCGCTGCGCTACGCCAGCGAGCGTGAGGAGCACCTCGCCGTCCGTACGAAGGCCGGTCTCTTCGACCTCTCCCACATGGGCGAGATCACCGTCACCGGCTCGCAGGCGGCCGAGGCGCTGGACTACGCGCTGGTCGGCAACATCGGCTCGCTCGCCGTCGGCCGCGCCCGCTACACCATGATCTGCCAGGAGGACGGCGGAATCCTGGACGACCTGATCGTGTACCGCCTCGACAGCCACGGCGAGCCCGAGTTCATGGTCGTCGCGAACGCCTCCAACGCGCAGGTGGTGCTCGACGAGCTGACCGGCCGCGCCGCGGACTTCGACGTCGAGGTGCGGGACGACCGCGACGCGTACGCGCTGCTCGCCGTCCAGGGCCCCCTCTCCCCCGGCATCCTCGCCCAGCTCACGGACGCCGATCTGGCCGGGCTCAGGTACTACGCCGGGCTGCCCGGCACCGTCGCCGGGGTGCCCGCGCTGATCGCCCGTACCGGCTACACGGGTGAGGACGGCTTCGAGCTGTTCGTGGAGCCCGGGCACGCGGAAGGGCTGTGGCAGGCGCTGATGGCCGCGGGCGCGTCCGCCGGACTCGTACCGGCCGGTCTCTCCTGCCGCGACACCCTCCGTATGGAGGCCGGTATGCCGCTGTACGGGCAGGAGCTGACCACCGGCCTCACGCCCTTCGACGCGGGCCTCGGCCGGGTCGTGAAGTTCGAGAAGGAGGGCTACTTCGTGGGGCGTACGGCGCTGGAGGCCGCCGCGGAGCGCGCCGAGAGCGCGCCGCCGCGCAAGCTGACCGGGCTCGTCGCCGAGGGCCGCCGGGTGCCGCGCGCCGGGTACCCGGTCGTGGCCGGCGGCCAGGTGGTGGGGCATGTCACCTCCGGCGCGCCGTCGCCGACGCTCGGCCGGCCGATCGCGATGGCCTATGTGGACGCGTCGCACGCCGCGGCGGGCACGGCGGGCGTCGGGGTCGACATCCGGGGCTCGATCGAGCCGTACGAGGTCGTGGCGCTGCCCTTCTACAAGCGCCGGAAGTGACCCTCCGGTACCGCACCGCATCTCAGTCCGCAAGACACGTGTTCACCACCACTCCCCCGCGTACAGGAGAATTCACGACATGAGCAACCCCCAGCAGCTGCGTTACAGCAAGGAGCACGAGTGGCTGTCGGCCGCCGATGACGGCGTGTCGACGGTCGGCATCACGGAGTTCGCGGCGAACGCCCTCGGCGACGTCGTGTACGCCCAGCTCCCCGCGGTCGGTGACTCGGTGACCGCGGGCGAGACCTGCGGCGAGCTGGAGTCGACCAAGTCGGTCAGCGACCTGTACTCCCCCGTGACGGGTGAGGTCACCGAGACGAACCAGGACGTCGTGGACGACCCCTCGCTGGTGAACTCCGCACCCTTCGAGGGCGGCTGGCTGTTCAAGGTACGCGTCGCGGAGGAGCCGAAGGACCTGCTCTCCGCCGACGAGTACACGGAATTCTCCGGCAACTGAGACCCCAGGGACTGTGATGTCTTCGAAGTCGCTCCTCAACTCCTCCCTCCACGAGCTCGACCCCGACGTCGCCGCCGCCGTCGACGCCGAACTGGACCGCCAGCAGTCGACGCTCGAAATGATCGCGTCGGAGAACTTCGCTCCGGTCGCCGTCATGGAGGCGCAGGGCTCCGTCCTGACCAACAAGTACGCCGAGGGATACCCGGGCCGCCGCTACTACGGCGGCTGTGAGCACGTCGACGTGATCGAGACCATCGCGATCGACCGCGTCAAGGCCCTGTTCGGCGCCGAGCACGCCAACGTGCAGCCGCACTCCGGCGCGCAGGCCAACGCCGCGGCGATGTTCGCGCTGCTGAAGCCCGGCGACACGATCATGGGCCTGAACCTCGCCCACGGCGGTCACCTGACGCACGGCATGAAGATCAACTTCTCCGGCAAGCTCTACAACGTCGTCGCCTACCACGTCGACGACGAGAGCGGTCAGGTCGACATGGCCGAGGTCGAGCGCCTGGCCAAGGAGTCGCGCCCGAAGCTCATCGTGGCCGGCTGGTCCGCGTACCCGCGCCAGCTCGACTTCGCCGCGTTCCGCCGGGTCGCCGACGAGGTCGGCGCCTATCTGATGGTCGACATGGCGCACTTCGCCGGTCTGGTCGCCGCGGGGCTGCACCCCAACCCGGTGCCGCACGCGCACGTCGTCACGACGACCACGCACAAGACCCTCGGCGGTCCGCGCGGCGGCGTGATCCTCTCCACCCAGGAGCTGGCCAAGAAGATCAACTCCGCGGTCTTCCCGGGTCAGCAGGGCGGTCCGCTGGAGCATGTGATCGCGGCGAAGGCGGTGTCCTTCAAGGTCGCGGCGACCGAGGAGTTCAAGGAGCGCCAGCGGATCACGCTGGACGGCGCCCGGATCCTCGCCGAGCGTCTGGTCCAGGACGACGTCACCGAGGCCGGCGTGTCCGTCCTCTCCGGCGGCACGGACGTGCACCTGGTCCTGGTCGACCTGCGGAACTCGGAGCTGGACGGCCAGCAGGCCGAGGACCGGCTCCACGAGATCGGCATCACGGTCAACCGCAACGCCGTACCGAACGACCCGCGCCCGCCGATGGTCACCTCCGGCCTGCGGATCGGCACCCCGGCGCTCGCCACCCGCGGTTTCACGGCCGAGGACTTCACCGAGGTCGCGGACGTCATCGCGGCGGCGCTGAAGCCGGAGTTCGACCGAGACGCCCTGGCGGCGCGCGTGAAGGCGCTGGCGGCGAAGCACCCGCTGTACCCCGGTCTGTAACCGCACCGGTCCAGGGGGCACCGCGCGCACCCGACCGGTGCGCGCGGTGCCCCGCACCGTTCCCCCCCGTACGTACGTTCTCCGCACCACCCCGGCAGACAACGGCGTCTACCACCAGCAAGGAGTTCCACCGTGGCCGTCTCGGTCTTCGACCTCTTCTCGATCGGCATCGGCCCGTCCAGTTCCCATACCGTCGGTCCCATGCGGGCGGCGAGCCTCTTCGCCCGGCGGCTGAAGAACGAGGGCCTGCTGGTCCACACCGCCTCCGTACGGGCCGAGCTGTTCGGCTCGCTCGGCGCCACCGGGCACGGCCACGGCACACCCAAGGCGGTGCTGCTCGGACTGGCCGGCGAGTCCCCCCGTACGGTCGACATCGAGTCCGCCGACGCCCGCGTCGAGGCCATCCGCGGCGACGGCCGGATCAGTCTGCTCGGGATGCACGAGATCCCCTTCGACTTCGACGCGGACCTGATCCTGCACCGGCGCAAGGCGCTGCCGTACCACGCGAACGGCATGACGGTCCACGCGTACGACTCCGAGGGCGGCACCCTCCTGGAGAAGACCTACTACTCGGTCGGCGGCGGCTTCGTCGTGGACGAGGACGCGGTGGGCGAGGACCGCATCAAACTGGACGACACGGTGCTGACGTACCGCTTCCGCAGCGGCGACGAACTGCTGCGGCTGGCCCGTGACACCGGGCTCTCGATCTCCGCGCTGATGATGGAGAACGAGAAGGCGTGGCGCACGGAGGCCGAGATCCGCGAGGGGCTGCTGGAGATCTGGGGCGCCATGCGGGCGTGCGTGTCGCGCGGCATGACGCGCGAGGGCATCCTGCCCGGCGGCCTCAAGGTCCGCCGCCGCGCCGCGAACTCGGCCCGGCAGCTGCGCGCCGAGGGCGACCCGGCGGCGCGTGCGATGGAGTGGATCACCCTCTACGCGATGGCGGTCAACGAGGAGAACGCGGCGGGCGGACGGGTCGTCACCGCCCCCACCAACGGCGCGGCGGGCATCATCCCGGCGGTGCTGCACTACTACCTGAACTTCGCCGCGGCCGGCCACACGGGCGCCGAGAAGGACGACGACGTCGTCCGCTTCCTGCTCGCGGCAGGCGCGATCGGCATGCTCTTCAAGGAGAACGCCTCCATCTCGGGCGCCGAGGTCGGCTGCCAGGGCGAGGTCGGCTCGGCCTGCTCGATGGCGGCGGGCGCGCTGGCGGAGGTCCTGGGCGGCAGCCCCGAACAGGTCGAGAACGCCGCAGAGATCGGTATGGAACACAACCTGGGCCTGACCTGCGACCCGGTCGGCGGTCTCGTACAGATCCCGTGCATCGAACGCAACGGCATGGCGGCGGTCAAGGCGGTGACGGCGGCGAAGATGGCGCTGCGCGGCGACGGCAGCCACAAGGTGTCCCTGGACAAGGTCATCAAGACGATGAAGGAGACGGGCGCCGACATGTCGGTCAAGTACAAGGAGACCGCGCGGGGCGGTCTCGCGGTGAACATCATCGAGTGCTGAACGGGCAATCCTGGCCGCGACCGCCACCGAGCCGGGAAGCGCGGCGCCGGGCGGTACCGGAGAGAGGTCGAGACCCATGGACCACGGCGACCACAGCGACCACGCGGAACACCCGGCGGCCGGAACGGGCTCGGGCGGCGGCGCGTCGTGGGGCACGGCGGTCAGGGCGACGCTGCACTGTCTGACCGGGTGCGCCGTCGGCGAGATCCTCGGCATGGTCATCGGCACCGCTCTGCTGTGGGGCAACGTGCCCACGATGGTCCTGGCGATCTCGCTCGCCTTCGTCTTCGGCTACTCCTTCACCCTGTTCGCGGTCCGCGGGGCCGGCCTCGACCGGAGATCGGCGATCCGGACCGCGCTGGCCGCCGACACCGTCTCCATCGCCGTCATGGAACTCGTCGACAACGGCATCATCGCCCTCACCCCCGGAGCGATGGACGCGCATCTGTCCGACGGACTGTTCTGGTACGCGCTCCTCGGCGGCTTCGCCGTCGCGTTCCTGATCACGGCCCCGGTCAACAAGTGGATGATCGGGCGGGGCAAGGGCCATGCCGTGGTCCACGCACTGCGCTGACCGCTCACCGCTCACCGCCCTCCCGCGCGCCGGGCGGGGCGCCCGGGGCCTCAGCGCGGGAAGTGCCAGAGGAACACCAACCCGAGGCAGGCCAGAGCGACGAGGTAGGCGCACAGCAGCCTGCGTCTGAGCAGTTCGTAGCGCGCCGTGTACTCCGCCCTCAGCTCGCCCGCGCGCGCCACGACCACCTCCAGCGCCCGGCGGGACATCGCGATGTGGTCCTGGGTGTAGAGGCTGACGACTTCCTCGTGCTGCGCGCTGGTCAGCCAGGGCATGCGGTCGGCGAAGAGCACGGCGTGCGTACGGGCCTCCCGCACCCTGCTCTGCGCCAGCAGGTAGCCCTCCAGCTGCTGGATGCCGGAGGACGCCTCGCCGGGCGACGGCGCCGGCCCGCCGGTCACGACCCGCCCTTGTCGTCTCCCAGCGGGGCGGCGACGCCCTGTCCGGGCTCCACGATGTCCCGTCGGCCCGCGTTGTGCGCGTCGTCGAGGGCGGACACCTCCGGGTGGTGCAGGTCGAACGCCGGGGACTCGGAGCGGATGCGCGGCAGCGTGATGAAGTTGTGCCGCGGGGGCGGACAGGAAGTCGCCCACTCCAGCGAACGGCCGTAGCCCCAGGGATCGTCCTCCTCGACCGGCTTCCCGTATTTGGCGGTCTTCCAGACGTTGTAGAAGAACGGCAGGAGCGAGAGGCCCAGGAGAAACGAGCTGATGGTGGAGATGGTGTTCAGCGTGGTGAATCCGTCGGCCGCCAGATAGTCCGCGTAACGGCGCGGCATGCCCTCGGCGCCCAGCCAGTGCTGGACCAGGAACGTGCCGTGGAAACCGACGAAGAGCGTCCAGAACGTGATCTTTCCGAGCCGTTCGTCGAGGATCTTGCCCGTCATCTTCGGCCACCAGAAGTGGAATCCGGCGAACATCGCGAAGACGACCGTGCCGAAGACGACGTAATGGAAGTGGGCGACGACGAAATACGAGTCGGAGACATGGAAGTCCATCGGCGGCGACGCCAGGATGACGCCCGTCAGACCGCCGAAGAGGAAGGTGACCAGGAAGCCGATCGACCAGAGCATCGGTGTCTCGAAGGACAGCGAGCCCTTCCACATCGTGCCGATCCAGTTGAAGAACTTCACACCGGTCGGCACCGCGATCAGGAAGGTCATGAACGAGAAGAACGGCAGCAGCACACCGCCGGTCACGAACATGTGGTGCGCCCACACCGTGGCGGAGAGACCCGCGATGGCGATCGTCGCGCCCACCAGTCCGATGTAGCCGAAGATCGGCTTCCGGCTGAACACGGGAATGATCTCGGTGACGATGCCGAAGAACGGCAGGGCGATGATGTACACCTCCGGATGCCCGAAGAACCAGAACAGGTGCTGCCAGAGCAGCGCCCCTCCGTTGGCGGCGTCGAAGATGTGCGCGCCGAACTTCCGGTCGGCCTCCAGCGCGAGCAGCGCACCGGCGAGTACGGGGAAGGCGAGCAGGACCAGTACGGCGGTCAGCAGCACGTTCCAGCAGAAGATCGGCATCCGGAACATCGTCATGCCGGGCGCGCGCATACAGACGATCGTGGTGATGAAGTTGACCGAACCGAGAATGGTGCCGAAACCGGAGAAGGCCAGCCCCATGATCCACAGGTCGGCGCCGACGCCCGGTGAACGGACCGCGTCCGACAGCGGCGAATAGGCGAACCAGCCGAAGTCCGCGGCGCCCTGCGGGGTGATGAAACCGGCCACCACGATCGTCGAGCCGAACAGGTAGAGCCAGTAGGCGAACATGTTCAGCCGGGGAAAAGCGACATCCGGCGCGCCGAGCTGGAGCGGCATGATCCAGTTGGTGAATCCGGCGAACAGCGGCGTCGCGAACATCAGCAGCATGACCGTGCCGTGCATCGTGAACGCCTGGTTGAACTGCTCGTTCGACACGATCTGCAGTCCGGGACGCGCCAGCTCGGCGCGCATGACCAGCGCCATCACGCCGCCGATCACGAAGAACGCGAACGACGTGATCAGATACAGCGTGCCGATCGTCTTGTGGTCGGTGCTGGTCAGCCACTTGATGACGACGGTGCCGGGCTTCTTGCGGCGTACCGGCAGTTCGTTCTCGTACGCGTCGTCGTCACTCTCCCGCGGCGCGTCGACCTCGGATCCGGACTGTGCGGCCACACCAACTCCAGTTCAGTCACCGACCGCCAAAGCGAACCCGCCTGTGCCGTCAGGGCAAATCACGACAAACAAAGATGATTACGCCCGCAATGTATGGCATGCCGGGTACGCGGAGTGACATGGAAGGGGGTATGAGGGCCGGTTTCACACGTTCGTGGGGCGCGAGGGTGCGCGCCTGGACCGCGCACTCATGATGATCTGCATTACGACACCCTCTCGGGGCGGTCAGGGTCGCAGGCGTACCGGCAGTGTGGTCGAGCTGTTGGAGAAGAGCGAGGGGACGGGGATCAGGTCGGCCGGGTCGACGGCCAGGGTCAGGTCCGGGTACCTCGTGAAGACCGCGGGGATCGCCAGGGCCGCTTCGAGCCTGGCCAGCGGGGCGCCGAGGCAGAAGTGCGGGCCGTGGCTGAACGCCAGGTGCTTGCGCCGCTCCCGGGTGATGTCGAACGCGTCGGCGGACTCGCCGTGGTGGGCCCTGTCGCGGCCGACCGCGCTGTACGGGGCCATGATCGCCTCCCCCTTGGGGATGCGCACGCCCGCGATCTCCACGTCCTCCAGGGGATAGCGGAAGGGGAAGTTGCCGATCGGGGCGTCCCAGCGCAGGGTCTCCTCGACCACGTCCGCCCAGACCGACTCGTCGCCCCGCTCGGCGAGGGCGCGCTGGTCGGGATGGGTGAGCAGGGCGCGTACGGCGTTGGTGATCAGGCTCAGCGTGGTCTCCTGACCGGCGGAGAGCATCAGCAGGAGCGTGCCGACCAGTTCCTCCTCGCTGAGCGAGTCGGGGTCCGCGTCGCGCGCCGCGA
Organism: Streptomyces sp. NPDC104581; assembly: GCF_055583685.1. Classification (NCBI taxonomy): domain Bacteria; kingdom Bacillati; phylum Actinomycetota; class Actinomycetes; order Kitasatosporales; family Streptomycetaceae; genus Streptomyces; species Streptomyces sp. NPDC104581. Next base: position 49,156 of record NZ_JBVJNN010000022.1, on the reverse strand, counting down.
TGAGCGCGCTGGTCAGATCGGGGCCGGGGTTCTCGCGGCAGTTGTCGACCACCCGGGCGAGGAGCTGGTACTGCTCGATCTGGCTGGCGGTCACTTCCTCCGGCCCCAGGTCGGAGCGGAAGATGTTGTCCATCAGCTCCTTGAGCCGGGGCCGCTCGTGCTCGGGGACGCCGAAGAGTTCGCAGATCACCCGCATGGGCACCGGGTGGGCGAAGTGGCGCCGGAGATCGACGCCGCCGTCGGCGTCCGCGTGCGAAGGCAGCGCGTCCAGCAGCTCGTTCACGATCTGCTCGATGCGCGGGCGCAGCTCCTGGACCCGGCGGGGCGTGAACGTCTGGGTGACCAGCTTCCGCAGCCTGCGGTGCTCCTGGCCGTCGGCGGTGACCATGTTGGTGACCTTGACCATGCCGATCAGCGGCCAGCCGTCGGAGATCTCGCCGCGCAGGACGGCGTTCCAGCGGCGCCAGTCCTTGCTGAAGCGCGGGTCGGCGATCAGGTCGTTCAGCAGGGCGTGGTCGGTCACGGACCACGCCATGACGTCTCCGGGCAGCTTGATACGGACCACGGGGCCGAGTGCGCGGAGCCTGGCGGCCTCGCCGTGGTGGTCGGTGCCGTGCGGGTCGAGGGTGACGACCGGTATGCCGGCCTCGGACGAGGCTGCCGCTGGTGTGGTCATGTCGCTTCTCCAGAACTCGGGCTGGTGGGTGGGATTCCCGGGAAGTCCCGCCGGTTTCGGGCCGTTTCGGGCGTGCCGTACGCTCCGGCCGCTCAGTCCCGCCGGAACCGCCCCCGGCCGGCGCGGACCGGGACGCGGGCCGCGGAGAACCGTGCCGGGAGCGTGACGGGGACCCGCGTCCAGGGGGAGGGGCGCCAGGTCACCCGTTCCGCGGGGACGGCGAGTTTCATGTCCGGCAGCAGGTTGAGCGCGGTGTTCACCGCCGTACGGGTGATGAGCCGCGCCGGTACCTGCGCCGGGCAGACGTGCGGTCCGGCGGAGAAGGCGAGGTGGGCGCGGTTGCCGGGCTCCTCGTCGCCTTCGTCGGGCCGGATCGCGGGGTCGTCGTTGGCGGCGGCGTGCCCGAGGATCAGACAGTCGCCGCGCCGGATGAGCCGGCCGCCCAGCTCCGTGTCGTGCAGGGCGTACCGGGCCGGCATGTTGTTCATCGGGGGGTCGCGCCACAGCGCCTGGTCGAGCGCGTCGTCGACTCCGAGCCGGCCGCCGTGCAGCCGCGCGGCGAACCGCGGGTCCGTGAGCATCAGGCGCAGCGTGTGCGAGATCCAGGCGGTGACGGTCTCGTTGCCGGCGGAGATCATCACCACGATGGACTGGAGGCGCTCGGCCTCGTTGCGGAGGTTCGGGTGGTTGATGAAGACCGTGGTCATGTCGTCGGTCGGGTTGCGGCGCCGCTCGCGCACCGTGTCGAGCAGGATCTCCTCGAAGTGGCGGTTGCCGGCCTGCGAGTCGCCGGCGCTGCCGAACAGCGCGATGAGCGCGTCCAGCAGCTCCCGGCCCTCGATGGCGTCGAGGCCGAACAGCGAGGCGAGGGAGAGCATCGGGACGATCGTGGCGTACTCGTTCACCAGGTCCGCGCTGCCGCGTTCGGAGAACTCCGCGATCAGGTCGGTGCAGATCCTCTCGACGTGGCGGCGCATCCCGCGCTGGTCGATCCGGGCGATGCCGTCGTCGAGCGGTTTGCGCAACCGCCGGTGCTCCGCGCCGTCGGCGCCGATGACATTGGCGCGCCAGCCCATCATCGGCAGCAGGCCCGAGTCGGGTGAGACGACGCCGTCGTGCATGTGGCGCCACTTGCGGCCGTCGCGGGAGTAGATCTGTTCCTGGCGGGTGACGGTCAGCAGTTCCCGGTAGCCCATGACGAGCCAGGCGGGGACGCCCGGTTCGAGTTCCACCCCGGCCACGTTGCCCCATTCGGCGCGGAGTTCGCGGTAGACGGCGCGCGGGTCGGGGGCGCCCACGGCGGCGGACAGCGGGAGCAGTCCGGTGGCGCGGCCCGGGGCGCGGTGGGCGGGGCAGCCGGGCGGGGGCGCCGGCTCGGGGCCTAAGCCTGACGGTGCGTCAGGATCGGGTACGGGGGCGGGCTTCGGTGCCGAACTCATGAAGCGGTCTCCGGGGTGCGTGCCGAGCCGGCCGAGACGTACTCGACAAGGCTGATCAGGGCGTCGACGGACGAGGCGTGGTCACGCGCGTCGCACACCGTCACCGGTGTGCGGGGCAACAGGTCCAGCGCGTCGCGGAGTTCCTCCGGGCCGTACCGCTCACTGTCCGGGAACTGGTTCACCGCGACCGCGAACGGCAGTCCGCGCAGCTCCAGTTGTTCGAGGACGTCGAAGCTGTCCTCCAGTCTGCGGGTGTCGACGATGACGAGCACGCCGAGCGCGCCCTCCGCCAGCCCCTCCCACAGATCCCAGAAGCGGCGCTGGCCCGGTGTCCCGAACAGATAGAGCACGAGGCGGGAGTTGAGGGTAATCCGGCCGAAGTCCATCGCGACGGTGGTCGTGGTCTTCGTGGTGAGTCCGGCCAGGACGTCCACGCCGACGCTGGCCTGTGTCATGACCTCCTCGGTGCGCAGGGGCTCGATCTCGCTGACCGAGCCGACGAGCGTGGTCTTGCCGACGCCGAACGCGCCGACGACGAGGATCTTGACGGCCTGCTGGACGGTGTCGGGCAGATAGCGGTCAGCGGAGCCGACGGAGACCATCCAGTACCTCCTGGAGGAGTTGCGAGTCGGGCGGGGCGGCCTGGGGGACGCCCGAACGGGCGGAGAGATGACCGCTGTCGACGAGATCGGACGCCAGCACCTTCACCAGGCTGACCGGCAGACCGAGATGCGCGGCGGCCTCGACGAGGGAGAGCAGCCGCTCGCACATCCGTACCAGGGCGCGTTCCTCCCTGGTCGCCGAGACCGGCAGGGCGCGTGGCGGGCCGATCGCCACGAGGAGTGTCTCGATGCTTATGGTGTTGCGGCTCGGCCGGGAGCGCCCCTTGGTGATGACGTACGGACGTAACGCGCCGGCGCTGTCGTCGTACTCCCCTCCCGGCCCGTTCATGCGGAGTCCTGCCTCGGCGGGCTGCTCAGGTTGCCCGCGCCGATCTTCATCACCTGCGCCTGCATCTGCCGGGCGACCAGCTTCGGGTCCACCACGGGGCCCGTCACCACCGCGAGATGGGCGCCGTTGGCGCTGCGCATGAAGAGGAAACCGCCGTTGAACTCGACCATCTGCTGGTGCACGGCTCCGCCGTCCGTGCCGAACTCCCGGCCGAGACTGCGGCCGAGGGACTGGAGCCCGGAGCAGCTGGCCGACAGGCGCTCGGCGGCGTCCCGGTCCATTCCGTCCGAACTGGCCAGCAGGAGTCCGTCGGCGCTGAAGACGATGACCCGCTCGACGCCCGGTACGACGGCGACGTCGGCGATCATCCAGCCGCGCTGCTCCGGGTTCTCCACGTAGCTCATACTCACGTCTGTCCTTCCGGGGGGTGGGGGGTGGCGGCGGAAGACGGGCCGTTCGGGCTCTCGTCGGGGGCGGGGTCCGGGGCGCCGGACCCGGTGGGCATGTCGGGCGCGGTGGTCGTGTTGGGCGCGGTGGTCGTGTCGGGCGCCTGCGCGGACTCGTCGGGGTCCGGCTGGGGGCGGCAGCCCTCGAAGAACTGCTCCATCCAGTCACCGGCCTCCTCCGGCGAGCCGGGCGGGGTGACGGCGGAGGGGGCGGGGGTCGGCGCGTGGGCGCGGGGCGCGTAGTCCTCGCGCCGCGAACGGCGCCGGGGGAGCTGCCGGCCGGTGCGCGGCGTGCCGGGCCCGGCGTCCGGCGGGGGTGCGGGGGTCGCGGCGGGCGCCGGTGTCCCGGCCGGTGCGGGCGCGACCGGGGGCTCCGTGCGCGGCGCGGGGGCCCGTGCGGGGACCTCCGGGACCGGTACGCCGGCGGGCAGGACCCGCCCGGCCGGCGTACCGGCGGGCGCGAGCGTCTCCAGTACGTCCACCGGCACCAGGACCACGGCGCGGACACCGCCGTACGGAGAGGGCCCGAGGTCGACCTGGAAGCCGTGCCGTTCGGCGAAGCGGCCCACCACCGCGAGACCGGTCTGGGGGATCTCGCCGACATCGCCGACGCCGAGGAGCCTGCGGCCCGACACGATCTCGCGCGCCTCGGCGAGGCGGTACTCGTCGAGCCCGAGGCCGCCGTCGTCGACCTCGATGACCGCGCCGCGCTGCACCGTGCGCACCGTGACGGGTACGCCGGTCTTGGGCGGCGAGTACTCCGTGGCGTTGGCAAGCAGTTCGGCCATGAGGTGGATGAGCGGTTCGACCACGGAGGGGGTGACGCCGACGTCGGGGTCACCGCTGACCTCGACGCGCTTGAAGGCGACGATGCGGCCGGACGCCGCGCGGACCACGTCCACCAGCGCGAGCGGCCGCTGCCACTGCTGGCCCGGCCACTCACCGCACAGCACCTTGAGGCTCTGCGCGTGCCTGGCCTGCTGGGTGGCGGCGTGGTCCACCAGCATGGTGGTCTCCAGCAGGTCCGTGTCGCCGGGATAGCGGTCGGCCAGACCGGTCACGGTCGCCTGGATCCGGTGCGCCGACGTCTGCACCCGGCTCGCCAGCTCGACCAGCGAGAGCCGCTGCGACTCCTCGCGGTCGTCGGCCTCCTCGGTGACCGCGGTCAGCAGCCGGTCGAACCACTCGGCGACGCCCGCGCCCAACTCGTCCTCGGTGTAGCGCGGTCGTGGGACGTCGGTCCGTGAGAAGGCCGCGGGGAGCCGCTTGGTGACGAGGAACTCGACCTCCGCGCGCACCAGTTCGGCGCGTTCCCGGCTCAGCCGGTGCCAGTGGGCATCGCGGACGGCGGCCTCGGCCCGTACGCGTTCGGTCTCGGCCCGCCGCCCGGCGGCGTCCGACAGGGCGTCCCGGTGCCGTCTGCGCAGGTGTTCCATGGCGACCGGTACCAGCAGGGCGAGCGCGCCGTACGCCACCGCCGCCCCGATGTGCGCGCCGGCCAGGGCCACCGCGCCGACGGCCGCGGTGAGAAGGGCCAGAAGCTGCGCCACCGGCCACAGGAGGCGTGCCCGGCGCTCGTGCGGCGGGGCCGCCGGGGTGGTGGGGGATCGGACCATGGGAAACCTTCGAGTGGGAGCTGAAGCCGATGTCCGGCGGTGAGTCGTCCGCAGCGGTCCGTGGGCGGTTCCGGAATGGGCGGGACCGGTCAACCAGCCCCGTGCCGGACATTGTTGAGTGATCGTATATCCGATCGGCATATGAGGCGGTCACTTCTCGAACACGGGCGGTGACCTGCCCGATTCGCACCGCGACCGCCCCCGCCCGAGTCCGAACGGGCCCCCGTACCAATGCAGTTGGCTACCTCGCGAAACGCGGCAGCCATCGTGCCTGGTAGTCGCCGTGCCCGGCGTGCTCCGCCGCCATCTGGCGGACGACGAAGCCCAGCCCCACGGCGCGGCCGGAGGGGAAGTCGTGCGCGGGGCGGTCCACGTCCAGGTGCGCGACCTCGGCGTACTCGCCGAGCAGCACTCTGCTCGTCTCGATCCGGCGCAGCGTGCGCGCCGGGTCCTGGAGGGCGATGTGACGGTCGTACCCCTGCGTCCGCACGCTGAACGAGATCCCGCCGGACCGGTCGTGGACCTCGCCGGGCGCCTCGGGCGGACACCGCCAGCTCTCCCCGCCGGCCGCCCGCGCGACCTGCTCCTCCTCGTCCAGGCGCGCCCGAACAAAAGCCAGCATGTCCGTGTTCTCTTCTGTCACGATCCGTGATCCCTCGCCGTGCCGCTCATCTCGTACCCGTCCGCTCAGTCCAACAGAGGATGCCGCACGGAGGTTGCGGCGGGCACCTCACCGACCGGTACGGCGGCACGTGCCGCCGTACGCCTCTGACGGCCCCCTCTCCCGCTTCACCCTGCCCGGCGGGGTCCGGAGTATTGCCGCGCGCGAGTCCGGCGCTCATCGATTCGGACATCGGCACGGGTACGCCGGGGCGCGGGCCGGGGAGTCGTTCAGCGGGTGCTGATCCAGTGCGGGTCCGGGACCACCGTGAGGACGGCGGAGAGCAGCAACACGGAGGCCAGGACGGCCAGTTCGACCCGGGCCGCCCGGTGCGCGCCGCGGCTCAGCAGCAGCCGCCGGCGCGCGACCAGGGCCAGCGTGCTCGCCATCGCGACGAGGACGAGCTTGGCGATCAGGACACGGCCGTACGCGGAGGTGACCACGGTGTCGGCGGGCAGCCGGCGCAGCGTGGACAGGGTCCCGGTGGCGGCCAGCACGACCAGCGGCCAGACGGCGCCGCGGGCGTAGCGGGTCAGCAGGGCCCGGGCGTCCGCGGGGTCGGCGCGCCGCAGCCACGTCGTGCGCAGGACGTGCCAGAGACCGCCGGCCCACAGGGACGCGGCGGTCAGGTGCACAACCGTGAGCGCCGTGCCCAGTTCGGGGGTGTACGGCTCCGGATGGGCGCGCAGCGCCTCGGCGATGACGACGCCGGCGAGCGGGACGAGCGCCCAGCGGGGCCGGCCCGTCGCGGCGCAGCCGGCGGCCAGCAGGAAGCCGTTGGCCATGACGAGCAGCAGGCCGCCCTCGCGGGTGGCGTACGTCGCGGGGATGTCCAGGTCGCTCACCACCGCGAGGACCACGATCTGCCCGGCCGACGCGGCGGCCCCGGCCAGCGCCGCGGGGAGCGCCCACGCGCGGGGCAGCGGCCCGGTGCGGGCGAGGGCGGCGCCGGCCAGTTCACCCAGGTGCAGCGCGAGCGCGGTGAAGACCGCGGCGCGCAGGAGGGAGGTGGTGCCGGCGGCGGGTATGCGCAGCTCGCCGGTGCCGCGCGAGGCCACGCCCGCGCCGTACAGCACGACGAGCAGCGCCAGCGCGACGCCGCCGGCTGCGGCGGCCCTGACCCGTGTCGGCAACCCTCGCCCCTCCTGTGCGGTGGCCGGCCTGCCCGGGCCTGCGGCCGTACTAACCCTTCGCGCGGGACGCCAGGAACTCCTCGAAGGTGAGGAGGCCGTCGTTGTTGGAGTCATGGGCGTTGATCACGGCCTGGGCCACGGTCTCGGTCACATGGAAGTCGCCGAGCTGCGCCATCGCGCTCTTGTACTCCGCCGCCGTGATCAGCCCGTCGCTGTTCGCGTCGAAACGGTCGAACGCCTTGCGCGCCTCTTCGATGTCCGCCACTGCTTCAGCCCCTTCTTGGTCCCTACTGACAGTGGTCAGATTATCGGCACCGCTCCGCCAACTCAGCGGCAGCCCGGTGGTGGAGGCCGCGGCTCGCGGCGACGCCGCCCGAGGGGCCGCGCGGCTCAGGGACGGCGGTCCGAGACCCGCATCTCGAACCAGGTCGTCTTGCCGCGCGGCAGCAGATCCACGCCCCACCGGTCGGAGAGTTTGTCCACCAGGAACAGCCCCCGCCCGCTGGTGTCCATCTCGCGCACCGGCAGCAGACAGGGCAGGCCGCGGGAGGGGTCCCGCACCTCGACGCGGATCCAGCCGCGGCGGCGCAGCATCCGCAGGCCGAAGACGCGTGCGCCCGTGTGCCGTACGGCGTTGCCGACGAGTTCGGAGACGAGGAGCACCGCGTGCTCGGCGAGTTGCGGGGACAGTGCCCACTGGCGCAGCACGACGACATGGGTGAGTCTGCGTGCCGCCAGGGCGGACTCCGGGCGGGACGGCAGCCGGACTTCCGCTTCCGTCGGATTGCCGAACAGTTCGAGCACTCCGCGCCCGTGTTCGTCCTCGACGGCCGGCGTCAATCGCGTAGCGGCCGCGTCGCCGCCATGCCGCGGTTGTTCCACACCCTCAAGGCCCGCCATGGGTCCATCATGGCTGCCCAGACGGGCCGCCGGGGGCGTTCCGGGGGATTGAGTACCCCCGAACGGCCGACCCACGGAGGGGAGTTCGGCATATGACGGTGGCAGGAAGCCACCCCCGTTACCCATCCTGATCTGCGATAACACGTCACACACGGGTGATCACCGGATGTGATCAACCGCTCCGCCTTAAGGTTGCCTTAAGGCGGAGCTGAACCGGGCACCAGGTTGACGCGCTCGCTCCGGCTGTCCAACCACACGGCGATCAGAGGAACTTGGCCTTGCCCGGCCCCTCCTCCACGAAGCTGCGCATGCCGCGCTCGCGGTCCTCGGTGGCGAACAGGCCCGCGAACCAGTTGCGTTCGATCGCGAGGCCCGTCTCCAGATCGGTCTCCAGGCCCGCGTCCACCGTCTCCTTGGCGGCCCGCAGCGCCAGGGCCGGCCCCTGGGCGAGCCGCGCGGCCCACGCGTGCGCCTGCTCGTAGACCTCCTCCGGCGGTACGACACGGTCCACGAGCCCCAGCGCGAGCGCCTCGGGCGCCTTCACCTGACGGCCGGTGAAGATGAGGTCCTTGGCCTTGGAGGGGCCGATGAGCCGGGCCAGGCGCTGGGTGCCGCCCGCGCCCGGGATCAGGCCGAGCAGGATCTCCGGCTGGCCGAGCTTCGCGTTGTCGGCGGCGATGCGGAAGTCGGCGCAGAGCGCCAGTTCACAGCCGCCGCCCAGCGCGTAGCCGGTGACGGCGGCGACCACGGGCTTGGGGATCCGGGCCACGGCCGTGAACGACTCCTGGAGGGCCCGGGACCGTACGACCATCGCCGCGTGGTCCATGTCGCGCATCTCCTTGATGTCCGCGCCGGCGGCGAACACCTTCTCACCGCCGTACAGGATCACGGCCCTGACGTCCTCGCGGCGACCGGCCTCCGCCGCGAGTTCGAGGAGGCGGTCCTGGATCGCGATTGTCAGCGCGTTCATGGGCGGGCGGTCGAGCCGGATGGTGCCGACGCCGCCGGAGACTTCGAGATTCACAGATGCCATACCAGGCAGGTTAGGCGGTGCGACGCGCGAGGAGGCCGGTACGCGGAAGGGCCCGGCGCACCCTGGCCGGGGTGCGCCGGGCCCTCGGGGGCCGCGCCGGAACAGCGGGAGGGGCTACTCCGGGACTACTTCGTCCACTGCGCCCAGGGCATGTTCCAGCCGTTGAGTCCGTTGTCCGGGGCGATCTTCTTGTCGTCGGAGTTCTTCACGATCACCACGTCGCCGATGATCGACTGGTCGTAGAACCACGCGGACGGCGTCTTCTTGTCGTGCCCGCCCCGTACGTCGCGCAGTCCGACGCACCCGTGGCTGACGTTGGCCGAGCCGAACGTCCCGGCCGACGCCCAGTAGTTGCCGTGGATGAAGGTGCCCGACGTGGACAGCCGCATGGCGTGCGGCACGTCCTTGATGTCGTACTCACCGCCGAAGCCCACCGTCGCGCCGTTCATCCGCGTCACCTTGTGCTTCTCGCTGATGACCATCTCGCCGTTGTACGTGGTGGTCGACGGCGCGCCCGCGGTGATGTCGATCTTCTTGATCTGCTTGCCGTCCTTGACGACCTTCATCGTCTTGGCCTTGGCGTCCACCGTGGAGACCATGGAGCGGCCGATGGTGAACTTCACCGTCTTGGCCTGCTCGCCGTAGACACCGGGCCGTCCCTCGACACCGTCGAGGTTCAGCTCCACGGTCACCTTCGTGCCCGCGGCCCAGTACTTCTCGGGCCGGAAGTCCAGCCGGTCGTTGCCGAACCAGTGCCCCTCGACGGGGACCGACGGCTCGGCGGTCACCTTGATCGCCCGCTCCACCGCCTCGGGATCGGTGATCCCCCGGGTGAAGTTGAGCGAGACCGGCATGCCGACACCGACCGTCGAGCCGTCCTCGGGCGTGTAGTGACCGATGAAGGTGTTCTTCGGTACGAGGGTGGTGAAGGTGGTGTCCTTCGCCGAGACCCGGCCCTCGGAGTCCTTGGCGATGGCGTGCACCGTGTACTTGGTGGCTCCGGCCAGATGCCGGGCCGGCTCCCAGGCGGTGCCGCCGGCGGCGATCTCGCCGTCGACCGCGTTGCCCTTGCCGTCCTTGACGTCGACGCTGGTCAGCTTGCCCTTGCTCGCGGTGATCTTCAGGGCGCCGCTCGTGGCGACCGACTTGGCGCCGTCCTTGGGCGCGATCGTCACGACGGCCTGGGAGGCGGCGTTCTCGACCTTCCCGCCGTCCTTCTCGCCCTTGCCGTCACCGCTGTCGGCGCCCCCGCCGCCTCCCCCGCCGCACGCCGTCACGAACAGGAGCAGGCTCCCCAGCGCGAACGCCGCGAGCCCCCTGCCCCGTCCCGCTCGCCGCGCCCGGCCGGCTTCCGCCGATGCCCCCGATATCGGCTGCCCGTTCAATGGTCGTCTCCCCTCACACGGCCGGGCCCCGCCACGGCCTCGGAGCCGGGTGCGAACAACGCACGACCGGGCTCCACACCCCCGCGCGCTCTGCTCGCGCGCACGGCGCTAGACAATCACACCGCGAGCCGTCCCGGACTCCCCGGGATTGTCACTGTTCCGTTCCAACGTCGCCCGGAATCAGGGACGGTCACGCAGGTGAGGGTGGGTGCGGGGCCGGGACTCCGGGAGCGTGCGGCTCCCCGCCGTCAGCCGGCGGCCGCGGAACCCGCCTTCCACTTGGCCCAGTCGAGGTTCCAGCCGCTCAGCCCGTTGTCCGGAGCGACCGTTCTGTCACGGGAGTTGACCACTTCCACGACGTCACCGACGAGCGTCCTGTCGAAGAACCAGCCCGCCGGAGTGTCCGCGCTGCCTCCCTTGACGTCCCGCAGTCCGACGCACCCGTGGCTGACGTTGGTGGAGCCGAACGTGTCCGGCGTGGCCCAGTAGTTGCCGTGCAGGAACGTCCCCGACGTCGTCAGGCGCAGGGCGTGCGGCACGTCCTTGATGTCGTACTCACCGCCGAAGCCCACCGTCGCGCCGTTCATCCGCGTCACGTCGTACAGCTCGGAGACGACCATCTTCCCGTTGTACGTCGTGGTCTCGGGCGCCCCGGCCGTGATCGGCACCGTCGACACCAGCGCACCGTCGCGCCGCACCTCCATGCTGTGTTTCTCCGCGTCGACGAGGGACACCTGGGAGCGGCCGACCGTGAATCCGACGGTCTTCTCCTGGATGCCGAAGACCCCCGGCGCGGCCTGCACGTCCCGCAGCCGCACATCGACCGTGACCTCGGTGCCCGGCTTCCAGTACTCCCGGGGCCGGAAGTCCAGCCGCCGGTCGCCGAACCAGTGGCCGACGACCTCGACCGGCGGGTCCGAGGTGACGCGGACGGCGCGCTGGACGGCGGCGCGGTTCTCGATCTTCCGGTTGAAGTCGAAGGAGACGATCATTCCGGTGCCGACGGTCGAGCGGTTCTCGGGCTGGAAGTAGCCGATGAAGCGGTGCTTCGGCACAGCGGTGGTGAAGGTGGAGTGCCGGGCCGACCTGCGGCCCTCGCCGTCCACGGCGACCACGTCGACGCTGTACTTGGCGGCGAGCACGACGCGCGCCTCCGCGTCCGGCGACCACACGAGGCCGTCGTCGGAGGTCCGGCCCGGCAGCTTCGTGCGCTGCGCGCCGTCGACCCGCGCGACCTCGACCCGCTCCAGCCGGCCGTCGGGGATCCTCACCTCGATCCGGTCACCGCGTTTGATGTTCCCGGCCCCGTCCTCGGGGCTGATACGAATCGTGTCCCCGGGCGCCCGGGACTTGCTCTCGGTGAAGGTCTCGCCGACGGTGCAGGCCGTGAGTCCGGCCAGCCCCGCCATCAGACCTGCGTATGTCAGTACGGCGGCGACGCCGGTCCTTGCCCGCTTCAGTACGTGTGTCACGACCCACCCAACGACGACCCCCCCGCGGGGGAAACGTGAGTGGGGGCCTTCCGGCGGGCAGAACTCGTGGGAGGACCACGCGAGGGGGAGCCGGGGCCGGGACGCCGTGGCCGCCGGACGTGCGGGGCCGACGAGCCGGGAGGGCTGGCAGGTGACGAGCGCAGCCGAGCGGGAGACAGTGCGGGAACCGGTCCGGGATCCGATGATGGATCATGTGAGAGATCCGGTCGAAGAGGGCGAGCCGGGCGTCCGGACGGGCGCCGGGCGGCAGGCGGGGAGCGGGACGGAGGCCGTCGGGGAGACGGCCTCCGCCGCTCCCCCGCCCGAGGTGTGGCCGGGCGCGCCGACACCGCTGGGAGCGCGGTACCGGGTCGGTCCGGACGGGGTCGCGGGGACGAACTTCGCCCTCTGGGCGGGCGGCGCGGAGGCCGTCGAACTGTGCCTGTTCGACGACGCCGGGGCGCCGGACGGCGGCCGGGCCGACGGCGCGGCCTCCGAAGGAGGCGGAGTCGGTGAAGGTGGCTCCCCAGAAGGCGGCGCCGTGGAGACCCGCCTCCCGCTGACGGAGCTGACACACGAGATCTGGCACGGTTTCGTGCCCGGCATACGCCCCGGCCAGCGGTACGGCTTCCGGGTGCACGGCCGCTGGGACCCCTGGACGGGCGCCCGGTGGAACCCGGCGAAGCTCCTCCTCGACCCGTACGCGCGCGCCGTCGACGGCGACTTCGCGCTGCCGCCCGAGGTGTACGGCCATGTGCGCGACTGGCCGCAGCGGCAGGTGGCCGACACGGTGCGCGACGAGCACGACTCCGCGCCCCACGTCCCCAAGGGCGTCGTCGTCCACGACGACGCCCCCGGTGACACCTGGGCCGACGACCGCCGCCCCAAGACGCCCTGGGCGGACACGGTCATCTACGAGCTGCACGTACGCGGCTTCACCATGCGCCATCCGGGCATCCCCGACGAGCTGCGCGGCACCTACGCGGGCCTGGCCCACCCGGCGGCGATCGAGCACCTCGTACGGCTCGGGGTGACCGCCGTCGAGCTGCTGCCGGTGCACCAGTTCGCGCACGAGGAGCATCTGCTGCGCCGCGGGCTGCGCAACTACTGGGGCTACAACTCCATCGGCTACTTCGCCCCGCACGCCGGCTACGCGGCGGGCGGCACCCGGGGCCAGCAGGTCGGCGAGTTCAAGCGGATGGTGCGCGCCCTGCACGACGCCGGGATAGAGGTCATCCTCGACGTCGTCTACAACCACACGGCGGAGGCGGGCGAGCACGGCCCGACGCTCTCCCTGCGCGGCATCGACAACCGCGGCTACTACCGTCTCCAGGCCGACGCCCGCAGGTACAGCGACTACACGGGCTGCGGCAACACCCTCCATGTCGTCCAGCCGCAGGTGCTGCGGCTGATCACGGACTCGCTGCGGTACTGGGTCACGGAGATGGGCGTCGACGGCTTCCGCTTCGACCTGGCGGCGGCGCTCGCCCGCTCCATGCACGACGTCGACATGCTGTCGCCCTTCCTGGCCGTGATCGCGCAGGATCCGGTGCTGCGTCGGGTGAAGCTCATCGCGGAGCCGTGGGACGTCGGCGACGGCGGCTATCAGGTCGGGGCCTTCCCGCCCCTGTGGGCCGAGTGGAACGACCGCTACCGGGACGCGGTACGCGACTTCTGGCGCGGTGCCACCCCCGACGTGCGGGATCTGGGCTACCGGCTGTCCGGGTCGAGCGACCTGTACGCGTGGGGCGGCCGGCGGCCGTACGCGTCCGTCAACTTCGTCACCGCCCACGACGGCTTCACCCTGCGCGACCTGGTCAGCTACGAGCACAAGCACAACGAGGCCAACGGCGAGGGCAACAGGGACGGCACGGACGACAACCGCGCCTGGAACTGCGGTGCGGAGGGCGAGACCGACGACCCCGGGATCAACGCCCTGCGGCGGCGGCAGCTGCGCAACCTCCTGACCACCCTGCTGCTGTCGACCGGTGTGCCGATGCTGGTCGCGGGCGACGAGATGGGCCGCACCCAGGGCGGCAGCAACAACGCGTACTGCCAGGACAACGAGACGAGCTGGCTGGACTGGTCACTGCTCGACCAGCCGGGCGCCCACGCCCTCCACCGGCTCACCGGACGGCTCCTGGCGCTGCGGCGGAGGCATCCGGTGCTGCGCCGCCGGGCGTTCTTCTCCGGGCGCGCACAGGCGCCCGACGGGCTGCGCGACCTGGCGTGGTTCCGGCCCGACGGCGAGGAGATGACCGAGGGGGACTGGTACGCGCCCGCCTCGACGCTGGGCCTGTTCCTGTCGGGCCGCGACATCCCGGGGCGCGACGCGCGCGGGCGGAAGATCACCGACGACAGCTTCCTGGCGGTGCTGCACTCGGGCTCGCGGCCGCAGGACTTCACGCTGCCCGGCGAGCCGTGGGCGCGGGCGTACGAGCTGGTGGTCGACACCTCGTCGGAGGACCAGGAGACGGAGCCGGGGACGGTGCTCGACGGGGGGACGGTGACGACGGTGCCCGCGCGGTCGGTACTGCTGCTGCGCGTACGGGGGTGGGACGCGCCCTCCTGAGGAGGGGCGGGGCCGGCCGCCGCCTCCTGGTGAGGGGCGACGGCGGGGGGCTCAGCCCAGGATCCCGCGGTCGTACCCCACGGCGACGGCCGCCGCGCGGTCCTTGACGCCCAGCTTGGCGTAGATGTGGGTGAGATGGGTCTTCACCGTCGCCTCACTGATGAACAGCTCGGCGGCGATCTCCCGGTTCGACGTGCCCCGCGCGACGAGTTCGAGGACCTCGCGTTCCCGCGCGGAGAGCGGCTCGTTGCCCGCCGCGGGCGCACGGACGCGGGAGACCAGCCGGGACGCGACGGCGGGCGACAGGACCGTACGCCCCCCGGCCGCCGCCCGTACCGCCGTGAACAGTTCCTCGCGCGGCGCGTCCTTGAGGAGGTAGCCGGTGGCGCCCGCCTCGATCGCGGGGATGGTGTCGGAGTCCGTGTCGTACGTGGTGAGAACGAGCACCTTGGCACGGGCGCCACGCCGGGTCAGCGCCGCTATCGCGTCGACTCCCCCGCCGTCCGGCATCCGCAGGTCCATCAGCACGACGTCCGGGTCCACACGGAGCGCCAGCTCGACACCGGCGACGCCGCCGGACGCCTCGCCCAGCACCTCGAAACCGTCGGCGGACTCGAACATGCCGCGCAGACCGTCCCGTACGACGGGATGGTCATCGACGACGATCAGGGTGATGGTCCGCTCTGGCATGACGGACCAAAGGTACGCGAGCCGAGACCGCCGTGCCGCCGCCGACCTCGGACTCCACGGTGACGGTGCCCGCCATGCGCTCCGCGCGGGCGCGCATGCCGTCGAGTCCGAACCCGTTCGAGCCGGAGCGCGGGCGCAGCACGAGCGGGTCGAAGCCGCGCCCGTCGTCCCGTACGTCGAGGGTGATCTCATGGCCCATGTACGAGAGGGTGACGCCGGCCCGGCCCGCCCCGGCGTGCCTGGCGGTGTTGGCCAGGGCCTCCTGGGCGATGCGCAGCAGTGTGGCGGCGACCTCGTCGTGGAGGGGCTCCTCCGTGCCGGTGACGGTGAACCCGGCCCGCACGCCGGTCCGGTCGGACCACTCGGCGACGGTCTTCTTCAGGGCCTCGGCCAGGGTGTCGTGCTCCAGCGCCGCCGGACCGAGATTGCGCACCGAGCGGCGCGCCTCACCGAGACTGTGGCGGGCGAGGGCGGCGGCCCGCGTGAGGTGCTCGCGGGCCAGCTCGGGGTCGGGGGTGGCGGTCACCACCTGGAGCTGGGCGATGATGCCGGTCAGCCCCTGGGCGATGGTGTCGTGGATCTCGGCGGCGAGCCTGCGGCGCTCGTCCGCGACGCCCGCCTCCCGTGCCTGGACGAGGAGCTGGGCGTGCAGCCCCGCGTTCTCCTCCAGGGCCTGCTCCAGGCGGGCGTTGGCCTGTTCGAGCTCGGTGATGGTGGCGGAACGCTCGGCGGCGATCTCGGACTCCCGGCGGCCTAGATGCGCGAAGACGAGGGTGAGGGAGCCGTTGAGCAACAGGAGCCCGGCGAAGAGGACCCACTGGAGGACGCCGTCCGGCGGCAGTCCGCCGGACTGCGAGCCCGCCATGATGACGGCGTAGACGAGCAGGCCCGCCCGGACGGCGCGCTCGGGCAGCAGATGGCCGCTGTCGAAGTAGCCGATGACGGCGTAGACGGCGAAGAGCGGATTGAGCCAGGTGAGGACGAAGGCGAGGACGGTCCGCAGGCCGTAGTAGACGAAGCCGGCGGCGGACGGCTCGCGCTCGGTCGGGGGGTCGCTCCCCAGCGCGCCCCAGCAGAGCTGGAGGACGACGGCGACGACGACCAGCGCCCCGGCCGTGTACCGCGCGGTGCGGGTCATGCCGAAGGCGTCCGCGCTGAGGGCCGAGATCACCGAGGAGAGCGCCAGCAGGGCGAAGGGGCCCCACCGGTGGAACTGCTCCCACCGCTGCTCCACGGAGACCGGCACGCGCGCCGCCCTGGCAGTCGTCATCCCCACAGTGTGCCCCGTCCCGGCCGGCGGCCGGAGGGAGCCGGGACGGCTGCGGACCCCCCTGTGGTCCGCACCCGCCCGGCCCCCGCGTCCCGGCACCGGCACCAGTCGCCGCGAGCGCCCGCCGGTGGTCATTCCCAGCGGAACCAGCGGGCGGCGCCGGCGGTCAGCAGCAGCGTCCACAGGGCCATCACGCCCAGGTCCGCCCAGTGCGGCCAGCCGCCGCGCATCGCGGCGTCGAGCGCCTCGGACGCGGCACCCATGGGCGAGTAGCCGACGATGTCGCGCAGCAGGTCGGGCATCGTCTGGACGGGCAGCCAGACGCCCGCGGTGAACATCGACGGGAAGAACAGGGCCGAGCCGATCGCCTGACCCGCCTTCTGGGTACGGGCGATCGCGCAGACGAGCCCGCCCAGCGCCAGGGCGCCGGCGGTCGCGAGCACCAGTGCCAGCAGATAGCCGGCGGGCTGACCGGGCAGCGCCACGCCGAAGACGGTCCTGCCGACGGCGACCACCAGCACGGCCGACGCGAGCGCGCCGCCGCCGAGCAGTACGAGCTGCGAGACGAGGAGCGTCGCGGGACGCACGGGCGTCGTGGACATACGGCGCAGGATGCCGCGTTCGCGGTAGCCGATCAGAATCGACGGCATGGCCTGGAGCGCGGCCGTGATCACGGCGAGCAGGGCGGCGACGGGGACGTACAGGTCGATGACCCGCCGGCCGCCGAGGTCGGGGTCGGGGTCGTCGAAGCCGGGGATCAGTCCGAGGATCACCATCAGCAGCGTCGGGAAGGTGATGATCCAGAAGAGCACTCCCGGCTCGCGGCCCAGCAGGCGCGCCTCGGTCTTGAGGACGGCGGTGGAGGCGGAGGCCATGTCAGACCCTCTCTTCGGGCTGCGGTGCGGTCGCCGTGGCGGCGCGGTGCTCGGCGCCGCCGGGGTCGGTGTCGGTGTTCGTCGGCGTCGGCGCCGGCGTCGGCGTCGGCGTCGCTCTCCCGGCCGGGGTCTCCGTGAGGTCGAGGAACGCGTCGTCCAGCGTCGCCTCGGTGACCCGGAGCTGGTGCGCCGTGACGCGGTGGCGGGCGAGCAGCGTGATGACCGCGTTGACGGTCTCGTCGGTGCCGTTGATGACGATCCGGTCGCCCTTCGTCTCGACGGAGACCGCCTCGGGCAGCGCGGCCAGGTCCTCGTCGCGCAGCGGCTGCGACGGTGTGAAGGAGATGACGGTGGACGCCGCCGAGCGCGCGATCAGCCCGGACGGGGTGTCGAGCGCGGCGACCTTCCCCCGGTCGATCACGGCGATGCGGTCGCAGAGCCGCTGCGCCTCCTCCATGAAGTGGGTGACCAGCAGCACGGTCACCCCGGAGTCCCTGATCTCCTCGATCAGGCTCCAGGTGTCGCGCCGGGCACGCGGGTCGAGGCCGGTGGTCAGCTCGTCGAGCACGACCACGCGGGGGCCGCCGATCAGGGAGAGCGCGATGGACAGGCGCTGTTTCTGGCCGCCGGAGAGCTTCGCGAAGCGCGTCGAGAGCTTGGCCTCCAGTCCGAGGCGGGCGGCGAGCGGACGCCAGTCGACGGGCTCGGGGTAGAACGCGGAGTACAGCTCAAGCGCCTCGCGCACCGTCAGCTTCGGCTGGAGCTCACTCTCCTGGAGCTGCGCGCCGAGAATCCGTGTGACCTGCTCGTGGTCGCCGACCGGATCGAGCCCGGCGACCCGGACCGTACCGGCGTCGGGGACCCTGAGCCCCACGACGCATTCGACGGTCGTCGTCTTGCCCGCACCGTTGGGACCGAGGACCCCGAAGATCTCGCCCTCCTCGACGGTGAAGTCGACACCGTCGACGGCGGGCTTTCCCCCGTATGCCTTGCGCAGGCCGTTCACTTCGATGATCGCCATGGCAGCAGGATGCCCCCGGGCGGCGCGGGGCGGCATCGGCCATCGCGCTTGAAGTCGTATCAACCGATCGGTTGATACCGGCATCGGCCTCGACGGGGGCGCCGGGCCGACGGCGTCCGGCGGACACCGGACGGTGGGCGCGGACGGTGGGCACCGGTCGGTGTTCGCCGCTACCGACGTCAGCCGGAAATCGGTGGGCACTGTCAGTGGTGATACGTAGGCTCACCTTGATGCCGACCTCCGAAGATGTATCTACCAAGGACCCAGCCGCCGTCCAGAAACGCTCGGCCGTGCGTTCGCTGCTCAGGCTGTGGCCGTACGTACGGCCGGTGCGTGTGCGCCTGTTCAGCGCCGCGTTCGTCGCCGTGCTGGCCTCGTCCCTGGCGCTGGTGTTCCCCCTCGTGCTGAAGTGGATGGTCGACGGCCCGATCGCGGAGGGTGACACGGCCGGCATCTGGCGCGGCGCGCTGTATCTGCTGCTGCTCGGCATCCTCGAAGCCCTGCTCTTCGGCTTCCGGCGGTGGTTGGTCGCCAGGCCGCTGGCGGGGGTCGAGGCCGCGATGCGGGCGGATCTGTACCGGCATCTGCAACGGCTGCCGATCGCGTTCCACGACCGGTGGCCTTCGGGGCAGTTGCTGTCGCGCGGCACGACGGACCTGATGCTGCTGCGTATGTTTCTGGCCTTTCCGCTGACCTTCCTGCTGGTGAACGCGACGACGATCCTCGTCGGCTTCGTGATCCTGCTGATGCAGGAGTGGACGCTCGGGCTGGTGCTGCTGGCGCCCGTGGTGCCGCTGGTGATCCTCTGCTCGGTCTTCGAGGCGAAGTACTCACTGGTCGCCCGCAAGGCGCAGGACCAGGTGGGCGATCTGACGACGGTGGTCGAGGAGAGCGTCCTCGGCGTACGGATCGTGAAGGGCTTCGGCAGGCACCGCAGCCAGGCGCTCGCGTTTCGCGCGCTCGCGGAGCGGCTGCGCGGTACGGAGCTGGGCAAGGCCCGTCTGCTGGCGGGCATCTGGGCACTGATCATGGTCATCCCCGAAGTGGCGATCGGCGCGGCGCTGGTGCTGGGCACGGTCCAGGTCGCCGACGGTCATCTGTCCACCGGCACGCTGGTCGCCTTCCTGTCGACGGCGCTGGCGCTGCGCTGGCCGGTGGAGTCGATCGGCTTCCTGCTGGCGATGAGCCAGGAGTCGGCGACCGCGACGGAGCGGTACTTCGAGGTGATGGACGCCGAACAGGAGACGGCGGACGCGCAGGGGGCGGCCGGGGGCGGGGTCGTCGCGGCCGGAGGCGGGGGCCGGGACACGGTCCTGGCCAAGGAGTCCGGCGGGCTGCGCTTCGAGGGCGTGTCGTTCCGCTATCCCGACGCGGAGGACGGGTCCGTACCCGTCATCGCGGAGGTGGACCTGCACATCAGGTCCGGCGAGACGATGGCGCTCGTCGGCGCGACCGGCTCCGGGAAGACGACGCTCACGGCGCTGGTGCCCCGGCTGCACGAGGTGACGGGCGGACGGATCACGCTGGACGGCGAGGACATCGCGCTGATGCCACGGCAGCGGCTGCGTGAGCTGGTGTCGGTGGCCTTCGAGGAACCGACGCTGTTCTCGGCGACCGTCGGCGACAACGTTCGCATGGGCGCCGAGAACGCGGACGAGGCGGCGCTGCTGCGGGCGCTGGACGTGGCGCAGGCCGACTTCGTCCAGGACCTGCCGCAGGGTGTGCACACCGAGGTCGGCGAGCAGGGACTCAGCCTCTCCGGCGGCCAGCGGCAACGGCTGGCGCTGGCCAGGGCGGTGGTCGGCGGACCGCGCTTCCTGGTGCTCGACGATCCGCTGTCCGCGCTCGACGTCCATACGGAGGCGCTGGTCGAGGCGGCGCTGCGCCGGGTGCTCGACGAGACCACGGCACTGGTCGTGGCGCACCGGCCTTCGACGGTGATGCTCGCGGACCGGGTGGCGCTGATCTCGGAGGGCCGGATCACGGCGGTGGGGACGCACCACGAACTGCTGCGGGACAACGCGGAGTACGCGTGGCTGATGTCCGGGGCGGACGCGGAGACGGGGTCGCGGCCGGGCGCGGGCCGCGACGAGGCAATCGACACGGGGGCGGAATCCGTCGAGAGGAGCATGGGATGACGTCGTCGCCGACGACCACGAGCGACGGTCCGACCGAACCGGGACGGGACGACGACACGACCCCCGCCCCCGGCTCGACCGACGCGGGCGCCGTGCCGGGCGGACCACGTACGGCCGAATCGGCCCAGCCTCTCGTGGGCACGGGGGCGGGCACGGGCCCGGCCGGGGGCCCGGCCACCGGGATGTGCACGCCCACCGACACGGACACCGCACCGGCCAAGGAAACCGGCACCGACACGCGCCCGAGCACAGGCCCCGCCATCACGGGCACAGACAGCATCACGCCCGCCGGCCCGGACACCGCACCGGCCAAGGACACCCGCACCGGCACGCGCCCGAGTGCGGGCGGCATCACGGGCGCGGGCGCGGAGACGGTCGGGAGTACGGGCACGGGCACGGGCTTCGCGGCTTCCGGCACCGTCGTCACGCCCCCGGGCGTCGGGGACGCCGGTGGGCCCGGCGTGGAGGCGGGTTCCGACGACGACCCCTTCGCAAAGGACGCGCTGCCCGCCCCTCGTGGGGCCACCGGCGCGCTGCTGCGGTCGCTGCTGCGGGCCCGGCGGGGCCGGGTGGCGGTGACCGCGTTGCTCCTGCTGCTCCAGCAGGCCGCCGTTCAGGCGGGCCCGCTGCTCGTCGCGTACGCCATCGACCGGGGCGTACCCGCCTTCCGTGCCGACGACAGCGGCCCGCTCGTCGCGGTCGCCGTCGGCTATCTGCTCTGCGCCGCCGGAGCCGGCGTCTTCCAGTACGCGTTCATCCGCTCGTCCGCCCGGGTGAACCAGGACGTGCTCCTCGATCTGCGCGGCCGGATCTTCCGGCACGCCCAGGCGCTGAGCGTGGACTTCCACGAGCGCTACACCTCCGGGCGGCTGATCTCCCGCTCCACCACGGACGTCGAGTCACTGCGCGAGCTGCTCGCCGAGGGGCTCCAGGAACTCGTCGCGGTGATCCTCGCCTTCGTCTACATCTCGGCGATGCTGCTCTACCTGGACCTCGGCATCGGCGGACTCGCCGTGCTCTCCTTCGTACCGCTGTACGCGCTGGTGCGGCTGTACCAGTGCAGGGCCGGCGCCATATTCGGCAAGCGTTCCACCGCCATCGCCGCGGTCATCGTGAAGTTCGCGGAGACGATGAACGGCATCAGGCCCGTGCAGGCGTTCCGCCGCGAGCGTGCCAACGACGCCGAGTTCCACGCGCTCAACCACCATCACGAGCGCACCAACGGCGACGCCATCCTCGAAATGGCGCGCTATGTGATCGGTTCCCGGCTCACCGCGAACGTCGCCGTGGCCGGAATCGTGCTGTGGGGCGCCTTCCGGGTCGCCGACGGGACGCTCGCCCTCGGTGTGCTCGCCGCGTCGGTGCTGTTCCTGCGGAGGCTGTACGACCCGATCGACCGGCTCGGGATGTTCCTCAACTCCTACCAGTCGGCGGCCGCGTCCCTGGAGAAGATCGCGGGGCTGCTCGCCCAGACCCCGTCCGTGCCCGAGGCGGCGGACCCCCGCCCGCTGCCCGAGCTGACGGGCGGGCACCCGGGCCGCGAGGTCGTCTTCGACTCGGTCAGCTTCTCGTACCGGACGGGCGGCGAGGTCCTGCCCCGCTTCGACCTGACGCTCCCGGCCGGTCAGACGGTGGCCGTCGTCGGTTCGACCGGCGCGGGCAAGTCCACGCTGGCCAAGCTGCTGGCCCGGTTCTACGACCCCACCGAGGGCCGCGTCCTGCTCGACGGCACCGACCTGCGGGACCTGGACACCCCCGAGCTGCGGCGCGGTGTCGTGATGGTGACCCAGGAGGCGTTCCTCTTCTCCGGGACCGTCGCCGAGAACATCGCGATCGGCAGTCCCGACGCGTCGCGCGACGAGATCGAGCGGGCCGCGAAGGCGATCGGCGCGCACGACTTCATCACCGGTCTGCCGGACGGGTACGACACGGACGTACGGAAGCGGGGTGGCCGGATCTCGGCGGGCCAGCGCCAGTTGGTGGCGTTCGCCCGCGCGCTGCTCGCCGATCCCTCCGTACTGATCCTGGACGAGGCGACGAGTTCGCTGGACATCCCCGGTGAGCGGGCCGTGCAGCGGGCGATGGACACGGTGCTCAACGGCCGTACGGCGGTGGTGATCGCGCACCGTCTGTCGACCGTGGAGATCGCCGACCGGGTGCTGGTGATGGAGCACGGCCGCATCGTGGAGGACGGCTCCCCGGCCGAACTGATCGGCGGCGTCGGCCGGTTCGCGGGCCTGCACCGCGCCTGGCGCGACAGCCTGGCCTGACCTCCGGGCCGCCTCCCGGCCCCGGCCCGAGCGACGTCCGGTCCCCCGGCGCGGGTGATGACCGGACACGCGTTCCAGGAGCTGCTCGGGGGGCGACACGCCGCGGTCCGCGCCGGCCGGCGTACGCGCGGCGCTGACCGACGACGGCCGGTTCGGTTTCGAGACGCGCAATCCGCTGGCTCGCGCGTGGGAGTCATGGACGACCGGCCGCGCCCGTCAAGGTGCCGGCGCCGGGCCCGGAGGGCTCCGCCGCGCTCGGATGACCCGTCAAGTCCTGTCCGTGCGTGGCGAAATCGTCTCCTTCAGGCCCGGTCTCACCCTCCCCGGCGAGCACGTTCCCCGGCGGGGACAGCACCCTGCGCTTCCTCGGGGCCGAGCGGATCGACGCGTGCCTCGTGGAGTCGGGACTGACGGTCGAGGAGCGGTACGGCGACGGGGACCGCGGCCCGCTGACCGGTCCGAGTCCGGAGATCATCACGATCGCCCGGCGTACGCCCGCTTAACACCGCCGCAACACCACCGCGGATTTCGCTTAACGAACACGGCAGTTCGCGCAGCGGACGATTTCCGGCCAACTTGTTGACGCGCTCCTGACAGAGTGACCGGATTCCTGGGACTCTCTCTCCGTTCTGAGCACCACCGCTCCGCATCTCGTGCACCGCAGCTCCGCATCTCGTGCACCACATCTCGTGCTCCAGCCCACTCCTGCACCTGCTCCCGCGTTTGCCCCGCACTGTCCGGGCCGCCCACCCGAGAGCGGCCCGGTACCCCCCTCGCAGAAGGAGTTCGCGTGAGACCCACGCCCAGCCGCCGCATCACCGCGACCGGCGCTCTGATCGCTGTCACAGCCCTTCTCGCCGTCGGAGTCCAGGCCGGCAGTGCCGCCGCCGCTCCCGATTCGGCACCCGCGGCACCGGTCGCCGGCAAGGCCGACCCCGGCGCGCTCCCCAAGGCCCTCTCCCCCGCGCAGCGCGCCGAGCTGATACGCGAGGCCAACGCCACGAAGGCGGCGACGGCCGGCGAACTCGGCCTCGGCGCCGAGGAGAAGCTCGTCGTACGCGACGTCGTCCAGGACCGGGACGGCACCACGCACACCCGCTACGAGCGCACCTACGCCGGCCTCCCCGTCCTCGGCGGTGACCTCGTCGTCGCCACCACGAAGGCGGGCGCCACCGAGACGGTCACCAAGGCGTCGAAGGCGGCCCTCAAGTCCGTCGACACCAACGCCGACGTACCGGCCGCCACCGCGGAGAAGCAGGCGCTGTCCGCCGCGAAGGCCGAGGGCTCGACGAAGGCCGCGGCCGAGCGCGCGCCGCGCAAGGTCGTCTGGCTGGCGGACGACAAGCCGACCCTGGCGTACGAAACGGTCGTCGGCGGTGTCCAGAAGGGCGGCACCCCGAACGAACTGCACGTCGTCACCGACGCGGCCACCGGCGAGAAGCTCTACGAGTGGCAGGCGGTCCACGAGGGCACGGGCAACACCCAGTACAGCGGGCAGGTCACGCTCGGGACGGCCCCGTCGTTCACGCTGACCGACACGGGCCGCGGCAACCACAAGACGTACAACCTGAACCGCGGCACCTCGGGCACCGGCACCCTCTTCTCGGGCCCGGACGACATCTGGGGCAACGGCTCCGCCTCCAGCGCGGAGACGGCCGGCGCCGACGCGCACTACGGTGCCGCGCTCACCTGGGACTACTTCAAGAACGTGCACGGCCGCTCCGGCATCAGGGGCGACGGCGTCGGCGCGTACTCGCGGGTGCACTACGGCAACAACTACGTCAACGCCTTCTGGCAGGACAGCTGCTTCTGCATGACGTACGGCGACGGCGCGGGCAACGCCAAGCCGCTGACGTCCATCGACGTGGCCGCGCACGAGATGTCGCACGGCGTCACCTCCAACACCGCGGGCCTCGTCTACAGCGGTGAGTCCGGTGGTCTCAACGAGGCGACCTCGGACATCTTCGCCGCCGCCGTCGAGTTCAGCGCCGGCAACGCCCAGGACCCGGGCGACTACCTGGTCGGCGAGAAGATCGACATCAACGGCAACGGCACGCCGCTGCGGTACATGGACAAGCCGAGCAAGGACGGGGCGTCCAAGGACTACTGGTACTCCGGCATCGGCAGCGTGGACGTCCACTACTCCTCGGGCCCGGCGAACCACTTCTTCTACCTGCTCTCCGAGGGCAGCGGCGCCAAGACCATCAACGGCGTCAGCTACAACTCGGCGACGTCCGACGGGCTGCCGGTGACCGGCATCGGCCGGGCCAAGGCCGAGCAGATCTGGTTCAAGGCGCTCACCACGAAGTTCAACTCGACGACCAACTACGCGGGAGCCCGTACCGGCACGCTCGCGGTCGCCGGTGAGCTGTACGGCACGTCGAGCGCCGAGTACAAGTCGGTCGCCGACGCGTGGGCCGGCATCAACGTCGGCACCCGCCCCGGCGGCAGCGGCGGCACGGTCTTCGAGAACACCGCGACCGTGGCGATCCCGGACAACGGCGCGGCGGTCACCTCGACCGTGAACGTCACCGGCCGTACGGGCAACGCGCCCGCCGCCCTCCCGGTCGGCGTGGACATCACGCACACCTGGCGCGGTGACCTGGTCATCGACCTGCTCGCCCCGGACGGCACGGCCTACCGGCTGAAGAACTCCAGCAGCGGCGACTCGGCGGACAACGTCGTGGAGACGTACACCGTGAACGCCTCGTCGGAGGCGGCCAACGGCGCGTGGAAGCTCCAGGTCCGGGACGTCGCGGCGCAGGACACCGGACGTATCAACAGTGTGAAGCTCACGTTCCCCTGAGCGACGTCGAGTTGAGAACCGCCCGGGTCCTGGGGACCCGGGCGGTTCCGTGCTCCGTGCCCGATGCGCTCCGTGCTCGATGCGCTCCGTGGACGAATCCCCGGCCACCCCTTCGGAGGCGCGCCCGAAGGGGTGGGCCGGGAACCGGCCGGCGCGGACTTCTCCCCGTGCGCTCCCGGTCGAGGAGCGCGTCACGTCGTCCGTCCGCCGGCTGCGTGTCACAGACGACCGGCTCGCGGGCCGGCGGATCGTGGTCGGCACGGGCAGTGAGGAGACCGACCGCCGCCGACCGAGCCGCGACGGCTCCCCCGCTCCCTCACTGCCACCGATCCGCCGGGCCCGTCGCGCCGTTTCCCCCGTCGCCCGCGCCCTCCACCCGGCGTGCGCCCCTCCCGGAGCCGCCCATCGCCGTGGTGGTGGTCTTCTGGTGAACCGCCGACCGGGGCGTGTCGTCCCGGCCGGTGATCCCAGACTGGACGGTGATCGATCCCGCCCGCAACAACCCGGGGGAAGTGCGGAACGCGTGGAACGCCTGCGCGTACCCTGGCCTGGGGGAATGACAAGTGCCTGGAATGAGCGCGGAATCGCGCGACGGGCGGGACGGGGACGCTGTAATGGGCAGGTCGGAGAAGATCCCGGCGGATACCGCCGAATTCGCGCGGCGTCTGCGCGCGCTGAAGGAGAGAACCGACCGCAGTTACGGATCGCTCGCCACCCAACTGCATCTGGGCGCCTCGACCCTGCACCGTTACTGCCACGGGCACGCGCTGCCCGTGGACTACGCGCCCGTCGAGCGGCTGGCCCGGGTGGTCGGCGCGACGTCGGCCGAGCGCGTGGAGCTGCACCGCCTCTGGCTGCGGGCGCACGCGGCCCGCACGGAGGACGGGGACGGGAACGACGGCGACCCCGGCGACAGCGCCGACAGCGCCGACGCGCAGGAGAACGCGGAGGCGCGGGAGGAGGCGGCCGGGGCCACGGCGGCGACCGCGATCGCACCCGGGGTCGCCGGACAGGGGGCGGTGCGTGAGCCGGAGCCCGTACGCGAGCCGGCGCCGGAGCCGGGTCCCGGGCCGGCATCGCCGGAGGGCGCCGACAGTCCCGCAGGTCCCCCGAGCGCCGGAGCGGCCTCCGCCTCCGGCACCGCCCACGACTCGGCTCGCGACTCCGACGACGACCGCGACGACGGCTCCGCCGACGAGGACGACCCGCCGCCGCCCGCCGCCGCGCCACCGCCCGTCCCGCGCTTCCGCGCCTCACGGCTGCGCCGCCGTCAGGTCGTCGGGGCCGCGCTCGCGGTCGTCGCCGTCCTCGCCGGCACCGTCGTCGTCGCGGCCGACCTCGGCGGCGCCGACTCCCGGCGCGACGACGGCGCTCCGCGTCTCTCCGATCCCGGGCCGGACGGACCGGTGGATCCGCGGACCCCGTCCGCCCGGTCGAGCGCCCCGTCGGCCAAGGCGAGCCCGTCGAAGTCCGGCGGCGATCGGAAGGCGTCGCCGTCCGGGTCCTCGGCCGTCGGCGAGGCCGGGGGCGGCAACGAGGGCGACGGCGGCACCTCGGCGGACGGCGGGAAGCCGGACGCCGGGAAGGACGGCGCGAAGCCGCTGGTGTGGAGCGTGGACAGCCACAAGTGGCAGCTGGACTGCGGCCATACGTATCTGATCAACCGCGCGCCGTCCGCCGTACCGCCGCCGCCCAACGCCCAGGACGCCCGCTCGTGGGCGAACGCGCTCGGCGCGGTGCACGGCAAGTCGTCCATCACCCAGGCCACGGTGCGCGCCGCGCCGGGCGCGGGCCCCGTGGTCATCCAGGAGGTGTTCGTCCGGGTGGTGGGGCGGCGGGCGCCGCTGGACTGGAACGCGTACGACATGAGCAGCGGCTGCGGCGGTTCGATCACTCCCGCCGTGTTCGCCGTCGACCTGGACAAGTCACGCCCCGTCGTCCGCCCCGTGGACGGCGGGAGCGAGCAGGGGCCGCTGCCCGCGCCGAAGCTGCCGTACCAGGTGACATCGGGCGAACCGCTCGTCCTGAGGATCGAGGCGAGCACGACCGGCTGCGACTGCGACTGGTTCGTGGAGCTGCGCTGGTCGGCCGGGGACCGTACGGGCGTCGCGCGCATCGACGAGGGCGGCAAGCCGTTCCGTACGAGCGCGTCGGCCTCGGACGGCCTGTACGGGCACGACTACGAGACCGGGAAATGGGTGAAGGGACCCTGACGTAGCGTCAGGGTCCCAGCGTGCATCACGGTTTCACGCGGGGTTGTTCGCGTGCGTCAGCGTCTCCCAGGCGACGAACAGGTTGTTCGTGCCCTGCGGACGCATCCGCTCGGTGTACTGCTGGGTGTTCGTCATGGCGTTGCCCAGCCGGTTGCCCAGCGCGTTGAAGGCGACCTCGCTGATCGGCCCGAGGTTGTCCTTCAGGCTGCCGCCGCAGAGGTTGCCGGGGACGGGTTCGCCGTTCTGGTACTTGGTGTGCAGCCCGAACGCGTGCCGCAGCCGGTCGCCCACCTCGGGGTAGAGGTCCTGGCCCTGGATGCGGCTGGTCTCCGCGACGTGCGAGATGGCGGAGAGGCCGTAGCCGGTGTGGGTCAGGTCGCGGCAGGTCTCCTGCGCGAGTCCCTGCATGAAGGTGGACTGGTTGTGCCAGTAGCGGACGATCTCGTCGCGGGTGTCGAGACCACTGCCGGGCACCGTCCTGGGCAGCGCGCCGTCGGAGGGCAGGTAGATGAACGCGGGGACACGGTTGCGGAAGATGCCGACGGTCCTGTCGTAGGCGGCGCGGTCCTCCAGATGGACGGCGATGCCGATCGCGGCCTCGTTCATGCTCAGCTCCCAGTTGCCGTTGGAGCCCGAGCCGTTGATGATCTCCGGCAGGTACACGGTGCGCAGCATCGTGGCGAAGCGGCCGGAGTTGGGCCAGCTCGTGTAGGTGTGCTTGATGATCTCGGCGGCCTTGGGCCACGAGGATCCGGCCCACGCGGTCTGGAGCGGCGCGTTGCTGTTGGTGTGGTCGCGGATGGTGTTGGACCAGGCGTCCATCAGCTCGATGGACTTCTTGGCGTAACGGTCGTCGCGGTTGATGTACCAGGCCAGCGCGGTGGTGTACGCGGCGATGGCGTCCTCGCGCTCGTCCGTGCAGCCGTAGTTGGGGTTGGAGTACGAGCCGCACTCCACGACCGCGCGGGGCTTGGGCACGCGGGACAGGGAGGCGTACTTGCTCCCCATCATCTGGTCGTAGGCGGCCTTCCACGGCTGGGCGCCGGCCTGCACCTTGCCGCGTACGAAGTCGAGTTGGGGGCGGCTGACGCCGACACCGGGGTGGGTGAAGGTCGCGGGGGCCGCGACGGCCTCAGCCGGGAGGGGCCGGGGCGAGACGGCGGGACGGTCCGCCGGACGGTCGCCGGCCGACGCGGGGGCCGTGAAGACCGCGCCGAGCAGACCGGCCAGCGCGGCGGACAGTCCGAGGACTCTGGGGATGACTCCGGGACGCATGGGGTGCCTTCCGGTTGGGGGGTGCTCCGCAACTCCGTTGCGCATGCGAGCCGTTCACCATGTTCAAGTTCACCCACATGAACGATGAGCGGAGTTGTGAATCCTTGTGTGAGTGAGGAATGTAGAGCCATCGCATGGACACGTCAAGGTCTGGACCAATGGGCCGAGCCGACAGCCGAAAGGGCCCGGCGGACACTGTCCACCGGGCCCCGCGGCTGCCACTGTCAGCGCATCAGTACGCCCGCGCCCTCCCCCGTCGCCTCGGTCGGCAGCGCGACCAGGCCGAGATCGGCGGCGGCGAGCATGGGATGGGTGGGCAGGACACGGACGGTGTAGCCGAACGGTCCCGTACGGTCCAGGGCCAGCGGGCCCTCGTACACCCAGCGGCCCGACTGGTCGGGCCCGCCCGCCGGTTTCAGCGGGAAGACCTGGGCGTCGGCGATCGTGTCGTCCGCGCCCACCCGGCCCGCCACGGCCTGCACCTCCACGTCGTCGGGCCGGAGCCGGCCGAGGGTCACCCGCACCTTCAGCGCGAGAGTCGAGCCCAGCTCCGCGCTGCCGCCCGACGCGGTGGCCGAGACGGCCTCCACATGGTCGACGGCCACATCCGGCCAGGCGGCCCTGACCTGGCTCTTCCAGTCGGCCAACTCCCCGGCCGCGACCGGGTCCAGCGCGCGGTGGGCCTGGGCGGCGGGCGCGTACAGCCGCTCCACGTACTCGCGCACCATGCGGTCGGCGAGCACCTTCGGGCCGAGGGTGGTCATGGTGCGCCGGACCATCTCGATCCAGCGTCCGGGGAGCGCGTCACCGTGGTCCGCTTGCGCGGCCCCGCCCGCACCGGCACCCGGCGCGGTCGCGGTCGCGGTCCCCGTACGGTCGTAGAAGCGGGGCGCGACCCGGTCCTCGATCAGCGCGTAGAGGGCGTTCGCCTCCAGCGCGTCCCGCCGGTCCTCGTCGGACGAACCGTCGGCCGTCGGGATGGCCCAGCCGAAGTCCGGCTCGAACCATTCGTCCCACCAGCCGTCGAGCACCGACAAGTTGAGACAGCCGTTCAGCGCGGCCTTCATCCCGCTCGTGCCGCACGCCTCCAGCGGGCGGAGGGGATTGTTCAGCCAGACGTCGCAGCCCGGGTAGAGATTGCGCGCCATCGCCATCCCGTAGTCGGGCAGGAAGACGATGCGGTGGCGCACCCGCGGGTCGTCGGCGAACTTCACCAGCTCCTGGACGAGCCGCTTGCCGCCGTCGTCCGCCGGGTGCGCCTTGCCCGCGACGACGATCTGGATCGGCCGCTCGGGATGGAGCAGCAGCTCCGTCAGCCGGTCGCGGTCGCGCAGCATCAGGGTGAGGCGCTTGTACGAGGGGACACGGCGGGCGAAGCCGATGGTCAGGACGTCGGGGTCGAGGACCCCGTCGATCCAGCCCAGTTCGGCGTCGGCCGCTCCCCGCTGGTGCCAGGAGGCGCGCAGCCGGTCACGCACCTCGTGCACCAGCCGCTCGCGCAGGGTGCGCCGTACGGCCCAGATGTCGGCGTCCGGGGTGTCGGCCACACCGGCACTCCCGCGGCCGAGCCGGGCGATCTCGGGCGCGACCCAGGTCGGCGCGTGCACACCGTTGGTGACGGAGGTGATCGGTACGTCCTGCGGGTCGAAGCCGGGCCAGAGACCGGCGAACATCTGGCGGCTGACGGCTCCGTGCAGGGTGGAGACGCCGTTGGCGCGCTGGGCGAGCCGCAGACCCATGGCCGCCATGTTGAACAGGTTCGGGTCGCCGCCGGGGAAGGTCTCGCTGCCCAGGCGCAGCACCTGATCGGTGCCGACCCCGGGCAGTTCGCCGTCGTCACCGAAGTGCCGCGCGACGAGTTCGCGGTCGAAGCGGTCGATGCCGGCGGGCACGGGTGTGTGCGTGGTGAACACCGTGCCGCCCCGGACGGCCTCCAGCGCGGTGTCGAACCCGAGCCCCGTGTGCCTGAGTTCACGGATCCGCTCCAGGCCCTGGAAGCCGGCGTGGCCCTCGTTCGTGTGGAAGACCTCGGGCTCGGGGTGGCCGGAGACGCGGCAGTACGCGCGGACGGCGCGGACGCCGCCGATGCCGAGCAGCATCTCCTGGAGCAGCCGGTGCTCACTGCCGCCGCCGTAGAGGCGGTCGGTCACCTCCCGCTCGGTCGGCCCGTTGTCCTCTATGTCCGAGTCGAGGAGCAGGAGCGGGACCCGGCCGACGCGCGCGTGCCAGACGCACGCGTGCAGGGACCGGCCGCCGGGCAGTGCGAGCGCGACCCGGCTGGGCCTGCCGTCCTCCTCCCGGAGGAGGCTCAGCGGCAGTTCGTTCGGATCGAGGACGGGATAGTGCTCCTGCTGCCAGCCGTCGCGCGACAGGGACTGGCGGAAGTAGCCGTGCCGGTAGAGCAGCCCGACGCCGATGAGCGGTACGCCGAGGTCGCTGGCGGCCTTGAGGTGGTCACCGGCGAGGATGCCGAGACCGCCGGAGTACTGGGGCAGGGCGGCGGTGACGCCGAACTCGGGCGAGAAGTACGCGACGGCGTCGGGCAGCTCGGCACCCTGGCCGCTCTGCCGCTGGTACCAGCGGTCGCCGCGCAGATAGTCGTCGAGTCCGGCGGCGACACCGGCCAGCCGTTCGAGGAACGCCGCGTCCCCGGCCAGTTCGACCAGTCGCGTGGCGGATACGGCCCCGAGCAGCCGCACCGGATCATGCCCGGCGGCGCGCCAGCCGTCGGGATCGACGGCCTCGAAGAGATCACAGGTCTCGGGATGCCAGGACCAGCGCAGATTGCGCGCGAGGCCGCTGAGTGGTCGCAGAGGTTCGGGCAGGACGGGGCGCACGGTGAATCGACGGATTGCCTTCACGTGTTCCACCTTCGCAGGGGACGTCCGGACCGGCCGACCGCACCACGCTGTGCGCCCCGCCATCACCCTGACGGTAGTGCCCCGGCCCCCGCGTCGGCCACGGCGCACGAGCGCACATGCCGGGGGCCGTCCGCGCGGGCCCGGACGTGTGAACGGCACCCGGCGGGGCCGGGCGGGGCGGAGCGGCGCGGGGCCGGGGCGCGCACCGTCAACCGCGCGCCGGTTGGGGGACCTCGTACGGGGAGCCCGCGTTCACCGTCTCGGGGTCGAACGCGCCCGTCGCCGCGTACCGCGCCGCTATCTCCGCCAGTTCGGCAGGCGGGATCACGTCCGCGATGTCGGTGAAGCCGCCCGGGGCGCGCTCGTGGGCCAGATTGATGACGACCTCCGGCCCCTGCCGCCGGTTGGCGCGCTGCAACTCCGTCATGGCGGGGCGTCGCCGGGCCTCGTACGCCGCCAGCGCCTCGGCCCGGTCCGGGTGCGTCGCCATGGCGTGTGCCAGCGCACGCGCGTCGACGATCGACTGCGTCGCGCCGTTCGAACCGATCGGGTACATCGCGTGGGCCGCGTCGCCGATCAGCGTGGTACGGCCGTGGGTCCAGCGCGCCAGGGGCTCACGGTCCACCATCGGGTACTCCAGGGCGCGGTCGGCGGCGGCCAGGATCTCGGGGACGCTGACACCGTCGAACTCCCAGCCGGCGTAGTGGTGGGCGAACCTCGCGACCGGCACCGGCCGGTTCCAGTCGCCGCGCCCGGCGGCGGCGATCTCCGTCGCGGGCATCGCCAGCGCCCAGTTGACGAGGACGTGCCGGTCGCGCCCGGTGGGGCCGGACGGGTGCGTCATCGGGTAGACGACGGCCTTCTGCCGGTCGTCGCCCGCGATGAACATGAACGTGCCCACGCGGTCGGCGGGCACGCGGGAGACGCCCCGCCAGACGAGCATGCCGTTCCACGGCGGCTCGCCCTCGCCGGGGTTCAGCGCGGCCCGTACCGCCGAGCGGATGCCGTCGGCGCCGATCAGCACGTCGGGCTCCAGGGAGGCGCCGCCGCCCCGGCCGCGCCCGTCGCGGTGCGCGAGCAGGACGCGCGCGCGGCCGTCCGGCGCGGTCTCCAGACCGCTGACCCGCACGCCGGCGACCACCGCGTCGCTGCCGAGCCGTTCGCGCACGGCGCCGGCCAGTACGCGTTGCAGATCGCCGCGGTGGACGGACAGTTGCGGCCAGCGGTAGCCGGCCGAGAGACCGCGCGGTTCGCGGGAGATCAGACCGCCGCCGCGGTGGTAGTAGCGCAGTTCGGCGGTGCGTACGGAGCACTCGTCGAGAGGGCCGAGGAGTCCGAGCGCGTCGAGTTCGCGTACCGCGTTGGGCATGATGTTCAGCCCGGCGCCCAGCGGCTGGATCTCGCGGGCCGCCTCCACGACGGTGATCCGGTCGAAACCGGCGGCGTGCAGGGACAGGGCCGCGGTGAGGCCGGCGATGCCACCGCCCGCGATCATGATCTGGGTCATGGGGTGAGTCTCTTTTCGCGAAGCGGTGCGACGGCGGAGGCGGGCAGGGGCGCGGGCAGGGACAGGGGCGCGGGCGCCGGGCGCGGCGTGGCCGCGGAGGTGGCCGCCGCCGCTGCCGCCGAGGCGGTCGCCGACGCCGACACGCTCGCCGCCTTCCCCCCGGCCTTCGGCGCGGACTTCGCCACGGGCTTGCGCGCGGACGCGGGTGGTGTCATCGGCGCCTGCATGCGGACGTTCGCGTGCCGCACCAGCGTCTCGTTGTCCCGCGTCAGGTCCAGCACCGAGCGCAGCAGCGCGATCGGGGCGCCCCCGCTGCCCGCCTCGTACAGCCGCAGTTCGTCGCTGTACGCCTTGCGCGCGATGCCGATGTGCCGGGCGCGGAACGTCTTGAGTGTCCGCAGCACCCGTGCCAGTGACACCGCCGAGGCGGCGAGGACCGGCGGCAGCCGGGGCGTGGACTCCCAGCTGATCGCGGCGGAGAGCTTGCTGACGGCGGAGGTCGAGCCCCGGTGCGCGGCGTGGAAGACCCGCCACGACGGCAGGCTGTAGCGGACCGAGTCGTCGAGGAACGCGTCGTACTCGGGGCTGCTGCGGTCGCTCTGCCACAGCGTCAGATCGACCAGCCAGAGCGGCACCTGCGCCGCCGCCGGGCCCAGATGGGGGCGGCCGGCGATGTCGATCTCCTCGAAGTACGGGCGGAGTCCGCGTGCGAAGAACTCCGGTGTGACCTGCGCGACCGTGAAGTCGATGGAGTCGACCATGGCCTGGACGTGCCGGCCCGTACGGTCGAGCGCGTCGGCGAATCGAGGGTCGTACGGCTCCAGCCCGGCCAGCTCGGTGCAGGTGTCGAGCGAGGCGACGAGCGCGGGGAAGACCATCCGCACGGAGTCCTGGAGGTACCCCTCCATCTTGTCGCCGGTGTACATGCGCTGGCGTTCGCCGAGCGGGTTCCACGTCGTGTAGTGGTGGACGGTGTCGCGCGGCACCATGCCGGTGCGGCGGCCCAGTTCCTGGAGTACGGGCAGGGCCTCGGGGACGGCGGCGAGCGGCTCCACGCCGTGGCGTTTGAGCGAGCCGAGAAGCAGGCCGAGGTCGCGTACGGCGGCGAGCGCGTCCACCACGCCGAGCGAGGCGGCGCGGCCGGCATCGGGGACGAGCGCGCGCAGTGCGAGGGTGAGGGCGGGAACGTCGGCGTCCCGGTTCATCGCGGGTACGGCGGCGGCTGTCGCGTCGGCGCCCAGCGGATCGGCCGCGCGGATGGCGGCTATGCGGTAGCGCGGTTCGCAGCGCGCCTCGATCGCGGGCGCGACCAGGTCGTACAGCGTCATGGAAGTGCATCCCCCTATGAATTCGCCGTGGGTCGGGTGGGTGGTGGGACACGGGACGGGCGGCGTCCCGCCGTCGCGGCCACTGTCGCGCTCGATCGCGCGCCCCGACCGGCCGGCGGCCCCTTGCCCGCTCGCGGCGATCCCCCCTGGCCCTGTCCGGACCTGGACCGTCGACCGGGCCCTGCCCCGCCTGCGCACTCGCTCCTCCTCCTGCGTCTACCCCTGGGCGCCGCCGACCCGGTCCCGGTGCGGGGGCGCGGACACAGGCGCGGGATGTCTCAGCCGGAGGGTGAGCAGCGCGGCGCAGGCGGCGAAGACGGCGCCGACGAGGAGTGCGGCCTTGAAGCCCGCGGTCTCGTCG
The DNA here is from genome assembly GCF_055583685.1 of Streptomyces sp. NPDC104581. Classification (NCBI taxonomy): domain Bacteria; kingdom Bacillati; phylum Actinomycetota; class Actinomycetes; order Kitasatosporales; family Streptomycetaceae; genus Streptomyces; species Streptomyces sp. NPDC104581. The sequence goes on along the minus strand of NZ_JBVJNN010000022.1, from coordinate 14,257 downwards.
GCGGCGCCGGCCGCCCCGAGGGCGTCGGTACGCGCGGTGGCGACCGCGACGAGTACGGCAAGGCCGAGCACGGAGCCGAACTGCTGGCTGGTGTTGATGAGTCCGGACGCGAGCCCGGTCTCACCGGGCGCCGCGCCGGCGGTCGCGGCGACGTTGGTGGTGACCATGACGAGCGGCAGCGCGACACCCAGCAGGAGGCTGGGCGCGAGGACGGTGGAGAGGAAGGTGCCCTCGGGGGCGAGGGCGAGTGCCAGCCAGAGCATGCCGGCGAACAGGAGCGTGAAGCCGAGCGTCATCGTGGCGCGCAGGCCGAGCCGGTGGATGACGCGGCCGGTCCGCGGGGCGGTGGCGACGACGACGAGGGAGAGCGGCAACAGGCCGAGACCGCCCTGGAGGGGGCTCTGGCCGAGGACGCTCTGGAGGTAGAGGCTGACCAGGAAGAACATCGGGAACAGCGCCATCTGGGCGAGTGCGCTGAGGCAGTTGGCGAGCCGGAGGGTGGGGCGGCGCAGGACGGCGGGCGGCACGAGCGGGCGGGCGATTCGTTTCTCCAGAACCGCGAACGCCGCGAGGAGTGCGAGCCCGGCGGCGAACGCGCCGAGGGTCCGCGCGCCGGTCCAGCCGGCCTCGCCCGCGCCGACCAGGCCGAAGGCGACGAGCCCGAGCCCGGCCGTCGCGGTGAGCGCGCCGCCGATGTCGAAGCCGCGTTCCGCGCCGCGGGTGCCGGCGTCGACGAGGCGTAGCGCGAGGACGGCGAGGACGAGTGTGCCGAGGACGTTCAGCCAGAAGGTGGAGCGCCAGCCGAGGAGGTCGGTGAGTACGCCGCCGAGTACGGTGCCCAGGACGCCGCCGAGCCCGCCCATCGCGGCGAAGGCGCCGAGGGCGCGGTGCCGGGCGGGGCCGTCGGGGAACAGGTTCAGCAGCAGGGCGAAGGCGGCCGCGGCGGCGAACGCGGCACCGACGCCCTGGACGGCGCGGGCCGCGACGAGCACCTCCACGGACCCGGCGGCCCCGCCCGCGGCGGACGCGGCACCGAGCACCCCGAGCCCGCCGAGGAACACCCGCCGGTGGCCGAGCAGATCGGCGGCGCGCCCGCCGAGGAGCAGCAGCCCGCCGAAGGTGATCAGAAACGCGTTGGCGACCCAGGAGAGCCCGGCGGAACCGGACCCGAGATCCGCCCCGACGGACGGCAGGGCGACGTTGACGATGGCGGTGTCCATGACGAGCAGCAACTGCGCGCCCGCGAGCAGCGCGAGCGCGCCTCCGTGCCGGGATCCCGGCGCCACGGGGCCGGGGGAGCGAAACCCCGGGGCGCCGGGAGACTCTGTCCCGCCCTGCGGCGACGGCTCGGCCCCGTCACCGGCCGCCGGCCCCTCGCGCCGGCGGGACTTGCCCAACGGCCCTACGGACCCGGCGGGAGCGGCGATACCGGCCTCGCCGAAGGCGCCGACCGGACCGGCGGGCCCGCCAGGCTCGGCCCCGTCACCCGCCGCCCGCCCGCCGCGGCGGAGGGAGTTGCCCAACGGCCGTACAGACCCGGCCGGAACACCGGTGCCGGACAGCGGCTCCCCGGCCTCGCCGAAGGCGTCGGCCGGACCCGTGGGGTCGTCACAGCCATCCGTCGGTCCGGGCGAATCGGCGAGACCGGCCGAGCCGGCCGGACCGTCGGAACCGCCCGTCGGGTCGGGTCGCCGGCCGGGGCCGTCAGGTTCGGGCGCGCCGGACCGACCCGGCGGGAGCACGGGGCCGGGCCCGGCGGCACGTCGCCGCCCGGCGTCGGGCTCACCGTCCTCGCCCCGTGCCGCGGTCACCGGGAGTCCGGGGCCTTGGGCTCACCGCCGAGCGTGTAGCCGTCGAGGCATGACTGGGCCAGTTGTTCGCAGGACGCCGTGTCGCCCTCCCACACCTGCTGCATCAGGTAGACGTGCGGCGCGCCGTGGTAGAAGCGCTCGTACTGCTCGTGGCGGGAGGCGAACTCCGAACCCAGCGCGTCCCAGGCGAGTTTGAGGAGTTTGACGCGGTCCTCGGACGAGTGCCCCGGGGCGCGCATGTAGCGCCGTACCAGCGGGCCCAGCTCCGGGTGGAGCAAGTCCTCGCCCGAGGCGGGCAGTTGGATCACTCCGCCGCCCGCCAGGAGCTTGATCTCCTGCACCGCCTGCGGATACAGCTCGCCCGCCATGATGCGCTGCGCGAACGAGATGTCCTTGCCCGGCATCACTCCGCCGCGCCCGCCGTCGACCTGCTCGTGGCTCGCCTCGGCGGCCAGTACGAACGCCTTCGCCTGGGCGACCCTGCCCAGCAGCCGGCCGATCGCCTGGGTGACGGGCGGCAGTTCGTACGTCCCGTTGGACTTCGTCAGCAGGATCGCCAGCCCGGCGAGGAATTCCAGCTTGGTCCAGAAGCGCGTCGCGGCCTGGTGCACGAAGTTCACGTACGCCGGTGTCCGCCACCACATCCCGAAGCTCGCGTCGACGTTGCGGTAGGTGAGCACGTTCTCCCACGGGACGAAGACGTCGTCGCAGACGAGCAGCGCGTCGTTCTCGTCGAACCGTGACGACAGCGGGTTGTCGAAGACGCTCCGCGCCCGGCCCTCGTAGGAGACGCGCGAGATGAAACTTAGCCCCGGTGTGTCGACCGGGATCGAGAAGCAGACCGCCCGGTCGACGTCCCGCGGCGCGAGCGGTTCGATCGTCCCGACGATGACCTCGTTGCCGAAGACCGCCGCCGTGCCGATCATCTTCGCGCCGCGTACGACGATCCCGCCGTCCTTCTCGGCGACCACCCGTACCACCGGGTCGTCGTCCGCCGTGCCGCCCGCCGCGTCGAAGGGGGTGCGCGCCCCCTGCGGGTTGGTGATCGTGAACGTCGGGTATAGGTCGCCGTCGGCGAGCCGCCGGTGGTACGCGAGCGCGTTCGCCGCACCGTCGAACCCGTCGGTGGTGAAGACGTCCGGCGCGGCGGCGAACCCCGCCGCGCCACCGGCCATGTAGTCCGGCGTACGCCCCAGGAAGCCGAAACCGGCCTCGGCCCAGACCTTGTACGCCTGCCGCCGCGCGACCAGGTCCTCGTAACCGCGGGGCACGGCGAACGCGCGGTGCGCGCCGTCGCGCGTGAGGACCGGCGTGTGCGCCGAGTCGTGCGAGAGGTCGTAGAGCCGGGCGATGGATCCCGCCGTGTTGCGGAACGCCGGATGCCGCGTGATGTCCCCGACCCGCTCGCCGTCCAGCCATATCGACCGGCCGTCGCGCAACGACTCCAAATACTCCTGGCCCGACCTGGTCAACACTTCTCCTCAACGGATCAAACGAATCCTGCGACGGACGAGACACACGAGGCACACCGGGAACAAACGGAACGGCACCCCCAACGTTGAGAGCCTTTCCTGACGCAAGCGAGGTCAGCAATGAACGACCGTCCAGCGGTCCTTAATAACCGGCCAGACCGCGACCTCGGCGCCCCCTACGCGGCGGGCACCGCACCGCTCCTGTACTCGCCCGGCGTCCTGTCGAACCACTTGCGAAAGGCAAGATGGAAACCGACCGCGCTGCGGTAGCCCACCCGCTGCGGCACCGCCGACTGCGGCAGTGACGTCTCCCCCAGCAGCCGTGCCGCCTCCTGCATCCGACGTCCCGTCAGATGCCGGGCCGGGGCCTCCCCCACCAGTTCGCGGAAGGCCGCGGTGAAGGCCGATCTGGACATGCCGACCTCACGTGCCAGCGACTCGATCGTCCACGGCTCGGCGAACCGCGTCGCGATGATCACCATCGCCCTGCTGATCCCCGGATGGTTCAGGACGGGCAGCGACGCCGGATTGTCCGCGATCTCGCGCAGCAGCGGGCGCAGCGCCAGGACCAGCGCCATCTCGAAGGCGCGCAGGGTGATGAGGCGGTCGCCGGGGCCGACGGGGCGCTGTGTCGAGGCCAGCAGCCGCAGCGTGTCGCGGAGCAGCGGCTCGTTGTCCACCTGGGTGCGGTCGAGGACCAGCGCCCACGGCAGCGCCGAGTAGAGACCGGTGGCGGCGCTCGCGTCGTAGTGGAGTCCGGCGCAGAGCAGCCGGCTCTCCGGACCGCCGCCCTCGATCTTCAGCTCCCCGGAGGTCCCGGGCAGCCGCTCGGGCAGTACGGCGCCGAGGCGCAGGGCGCCGCCCCGGTCCGCCCGGTCGGCGATGCGGTGCGCGGTGCCGGTGGGGAAGACCGCGAGATCGCCTTCGCGAAGTTCCAGCGGCTGCTGGCCCTCGCCGCTGACCCAGCAGCCGCCCTGGACGATGTAGTGGAGGATCGCGCAGCTCTGCTCGGCGTCACCCTCGATGGCCCACGGCGCGCTGACGTGCCAACGGCTGTCGAAGACCCCCGTGAGCCGGAGCGGCTTCAGCAACTCGCTCAGGAGGTCGTCACTTTCGGTCTGGATGGGCTCCATCGGTTCCATGGACGATCCTTCAACCCCCGCCCCGGTTTGTTAATTGATCGGCCGAAGCCGCCGCCACCAGCCTTGTGAGAGAGCCGTCATCGACAGCAGACACACCCTACCGAAGGGCCTTCAGACACATGTCCGATCAGATTCCGATGCGTGTGGCCGTCGTGGGGGCGACGGGCTTCCAGGGCGGTGCCGTCGCCCGTCTGCTGGCCGAACGCGGACAGCGGGTCCGTACGCTCACGCGTGCCGCCGAGGCGGACCGCCCGCCGCTGCGCGGCGCCTCGTTCGTCGGCGGCGACCTGGCCGATCCCGTCGATGTGCGGCGGCTGATGCGGGGCGCGACGCACGCCTCCGTAATGATGCCGCTGGTGTACGGGACGGAGCAGGTGCGGCGGTACGCCCGTAACATCGCCACCGCCGCGCGCGAGACCGGGATCCAGCGAATCGTCTACAACGCCAACACCCGTATCCCCGCGCAGTCGACGAACGTCGCCGCCTTCGAGACGCGCCGGATCGCCGAGGAGGAACTGCGGGCGAGCGGTGTGCCGTTGGTGGTGCTGAGGCCGCCGGTCTATCTGGACAACCTGTTCAGCCCGTGGAACGGTCCGGCGCTGGTCACCGAGGGCGTACTGGCGTATCCGCTGCCCGCGGGCACCACCGCGGCCTGGATCTCGCACCGGGACCTGGCGGAGGCGGTCTTCGCGGCGCTCACCGTGGACGGTGTGGAGGGCGAGACCTTCGACATCGGCGGGAGCGAGTCACTGACCGGTGACGAGCTGGCGTCGGCGTTCGCGACCGGGCTCGGCCGCGAGGTGCGGTACCTGCCGCTGCCGCCGACGGTGTTCGAGCAGGCCCTCTCCCAGGTCGCCGGTGCCGAGGCGGCGGCCGGGGTCGCCGGTATCTACCACTACATGGCCACGGGCACCGATCCGCTGCTGATGGCGGGCGACGGCGGCCGGACGGCGGACGCGCTCGCCGTCAAGCCGGCGCCGGTGGACGAGTGGGTGACGCGCCAGCCGTGGCAGGTCTGGTCGACGGAGGCGAGCTGACGCCCCCGGGCACCCCCCACTCACCCCCGGCCCGTCCCTGTCCCTGGTCCTGTCGCCGGTCCCGGTCCTGTCGCTGGTCCACCCGTTTCCTCCTTCCCCCGATCCCGTCCCGTTCTCGCGGAGCCACCCGTGCGGCTCCGCGGGGACGGGGCGTTTGCCTTTTCTGGCCGATTACGGCCACGCCTCCAGAGTTCCCCAGGTCTTAACGGGGCGGCGGATTGTGGACCGGAACATCGGGGGAAGGCTCATCCGGTACGCAAGGACCACGCTCGTTTCACCCGATTACCACCGCTATTGGAGTGAACGCGGACAGGAGCGGCCATGCCCGCAGCCCGCCAGTCACCGACAGAGCAGCTACAAATAACATCAAACTCCGGCGAAAGCCCCTATTCAGCTCCACCTGTCATGCCTGCCACGCCCGCTCAGCCCTCAGGTGATCTCATGATCGGTCGCATTCCCGTCCTGGACGTACGCCCTCTCGTCAACTGCGGCAAACGCCCGGCCAAGGCGGTGAGCGGAGAGACGTTCCAGGTCACCGCGACCGTCTTCCGCGAGGGCCACGACGCCGTCGGCGCCAACGTCGTCCTGCGCGGCCCCGACGGCCGGCCGGGCCCGTGGACCCCCATGCGCGAACTGGCCCCCGGCACCGACCGCTGGGGCGCCGACGTCACGCCGACGTCCGAGGGCCGGTGGACGTACAAGGTGGAGGCGTGGAGCGATCCGCTCGCCACCTGGCGCCACGCCGCCCGGATCAAGATCCCGGCCGGTATCGACACGGAGCTGGTCCTGGCCGAGGGCGCCGCCCTCTACGAACGGGCGGCGGCCGGTGTCCCCAAACGGGACGGCCGCGAGGCGGTCCTCGCCGCCGTGGACGCCCTGCGCGACGAGCGCCGGCCCGCCCAGGACCGGCTGGCCGCGGCCCTCACCCCGGAGGCCGACGACGCCCTCTCGCGCCACCCGCTGCGCGAGCTGGTCTCGTCGTCGAAGCCGGTGAAACTGCTGGTGGAGCGCGAGAGAGCGCTGTACGGCTCCTGGTACGAGCTGTTCCCGCGCTCCGAGGGCGCGGTCGTCACGCCGGGCGAGCCGCCGGTCAGCGGCACGTTCAGGACCGCAGCCGAGCGGCTGCCCGCCGTCGCGGCCATGGGCTTCGACGTCGTCTATCTGCCGCCGATCCACCCCATCGGCACCGCGCACCGCAAGGGCCCGAACAACACGCTCACCGCCGGGCCGCACGATGTCGGCGTCCCGTGGGCCATCGGCTCCGCGGACGGCGGCCACGACGCGATCCACCCCGACCTCGGCACGATCGAGGACTTCGACGCCTTCGTGGCGAAGGCGGCCTCGCTGCGCATGGAGATCGCGCTGGACTTCGCGCTCCAGTGCTCCCCCGACCACCCCTGGGTGAAGGAGCACCCGGAGTGGTTCCACCACCGCCCGGACGGCACGATCGCGTACGCCGAGAATCCGCCCAAGAAGTACCAGGACATCTATCCGATCGCCTTCGACCGCGACATGGACGGTCTCGTCGCGGAGACCCTCCGGGTGCTGCGGTACTGGATGGACCACGGTGTGCGGATCTTCCGTGTCGACAATCCGCACACCAAGCCGGTGGTCTTCTGGGAGCGGGTGATCGCCGACATCAACGAGTCGGACCCCGATGTGATCTTCCTGGCCGAGGCGTTCACCCGGCCCGCCATGATGCACACCCTGGGCGCGATCGGCTTCCAGCAGTCGTACACCTACTTCACCTGGCGCAACTCCAAGCAGGAGCTCACCGACTACCTCACCGAGCTCTCGGGCGAGGCCGCGTCGTACATGCGGCCGAACTTCTTCGTCAACACGCCCGACATCCTGCACGCCTATCTTCAGAACGGCGGCCGTCCGGCATTCGAGGTACGCGCGGTACTCGCCGCGACGATGGTGCCGTCCTGGGGCGTCTACGCAGGGTATGAACTCATGGAGAACGCCCCCGCGAAACCCGGGAGCGAGGAGTACCTCAATTCGGAGAAGTACGAGCTGCGCCCCCGCAACTGGGAATCGGCGGAGCGAGAGGGACGCACCATCGCCCCGCTCATCACCGCGCTCAACCGGATCAGACGCCGGCACCCCGCGCTGCGCCAGTTGCGCGACGTCCACTTCCACCACGCCGACAACGACGCGGTCATCGCGTACAGCAAGCGGTCGGGCGCGGACGTCGTGGTGGTCGTCGTGAACCTCGATCCTCACCACACCCAGGAGGCGACGGTCTCGTTGGACATGCCGCGGCTCGGCCTCGACTGGCACGAGACCGCCCCGGTGCGCGACGAGCTCACCGGAGAGATCTACCACTGGGGCAGGGCCAACTACGTGCGCCTGGAGCCGGGTGTGACACCCGCGCACATCGTCGTTCTGCGACCGTCCCCGCCGATCGGAGGGTCACCCACAACATGATCATCAATGAGCCCGTCCACGACCTGTTCGAGGACACTCCCGCGAAGGACCGTGACCCCGACTGGTTCAAACGAGCCGTCTTCTACGAAGTCCTGGTGCGCTCGTTCCAGGACAGCAACGGCGACGGCGTCGGAGACCTCAAGGGCATCACCGCCAAACTGGACTACCTCCAGTGGCTCGGTGTCGACTGTCTCTGGCTGCCGCCGTTCTTCAAGTCCCCGCTGCGCGACGGCGGTTACGACGTCTCCGACTACACCGCCGTACTGCCCGAGTTCGGCGACCTCGCCGACTTCGTGGAGTTCGTCGACGCCGCCCACCAGCGCGGCATGCGCGTGATCATCGACTTCGTCATGAATCACACCAGCGACCAGCACAACTGGTTCCAGGAGTCCCGGAAGGACCCCGACGGGCCGTACGGCGACTACTACGTCTGGGCCGACGACGACAAGCAGTTCCCGGACGCGCGGATCATCTTCGTCGACACCGAGACGTCCAACTGGACCTTCGACCCGGTCCGCAAGCAGTACTACTGGCACCGCTTCTTCTCCCACCAGCCGGACCTCAACTACGAGAACCCGGCCGTGCGCGAGGAGATCATCTCGGCGCTGCGCTTCTGGCTGGACCTGGGCATCGACGGTTTCCGTCTCGACGCCGTGCCGTACCTCTACCAGGAGGAGGGCACCGACTGCGAGAACCTCCCCGCCACCCACGCGCTGCTGCGCGAGGTCCGCGAGATCTGCGACACGCACTACCCGGACACCGTGCTGCTCGCCGAGGCCAACCAGTGGCCGGAGGACGTCGTCGACTACTTCGGCGACTACGCCAAGGGCGGCGACGAGTGCCACATGGCGTTCCACTTCCCCGTGATGCCGCGGATCTTCATGGCCGTACGGCGCGAGTCCCGCTATCCGGTCTCGGAGATCCTGTCCAAGACCCCGGCGATCCCCACAGGTTGCCAGTGGGGCATCTTCCTGCGCAACCACGACGAGCTGACGCTCGAAATGGTCACGGACGAAGAACGCGACTACATGTACGCGGAGTACGCCAAGGACCCGCGGATGCGCGCCAACATCGGCATCCGGCGCCGGCTGGCCTCGCTGCTGGACAACGACCGCAACCAGATCGAGCTGTTCACCGCCCTGCTGCTGTCGCTGCCCGGCTCCCCGATCCTCTACTACGGGGACGAGATCGGGATGGGCGACAACATCTGGCTCGGTGACCGCGACGCGGTCCGCACCCCGATGCAGTGGACCCCGGACCGCAACGCCGGCTTCTCGTCCTGCGACCCCGGCCGGCTCTACCTGCCGACGATCATGGACCCGGTCTACGGCTACCAGGTGACGAACGTCGAGGCCGCGATGGCGTCGCCTTCGTCGCTGCTGCACTGGACCCGCCGCATGATCGAGATCCGGAAGCAGAACCCGGCCTTCGGACTCGGCTCGTACACCGAACTGCCCTCGACGAACCCGGCGGTGCTCGCGTTCCTGCGCGAGGCCCCGTCACAGGACGGCGAAGGCGACGACCTGGTGCTCTGCGTGCACAACTTCTCGCGCTTCGCACAGCCCACCGAGCTGGACCTGCGCGCGTTCAGCGGTCGCCACCCGGTCGAACTGATCGGCGGGGTGCGGTTCCCGGCGATCGGCGACTGGCCCTATCTGCTCACGCTGGCGGGCCACGGCTTCTACTGGTTCCGGCTCAGGCAGGACCCCACACCCGGCTGACGACGGGCACTTCGGGCCGGCGCGATCCGACCGGTCCGAACGCAGGTGCGGGGCGGTCGGTTACGTCCGCCCCGCACGGGGCACCATCCCCGACATCGAGTCCGTACGTACGAACCGACTCACGGTCCGGGCGGACTCCCGCGCCGGGCGGGCTTTCGGTCCGTACGGGCCATCCTCACCCGACACGTCCCGCACAGGCCGGACTCCGTTGCCGCAATCCGGGACACTCTGCGCATCCTGTGGTGTGCCCCGGGGAAAGGACGCGATGCCATGTCGAAGGCTGCATCCACCCGGAGCTCACCACGTTCCGGCGCCGCGCTGCCACCCGCGGGAGCCGGGAGACTGATCGACTCACTCGCCCCCCTGCTCCACGAGTGGCTGCCGCGGCAGCGCTGGTTCGCGGGCAAGGGCCGGCCGATCACCGGCTTCTCGGCGGTGGCCGCCACCGAGCTGATGCCTCCCGACACCCACGGGCAGGGGCCGGGCCTCCTCCATCTGCTGGTCCGTGTCGAGCAGCGCTCCACCCCCGACCCGGACGCGCCGGCGGTCCCCGTCGCCCCCGCCGACGACTGCTACCAACTGCTGATCGGCGTACGCCCGGCCCTGCCGCCGGAGCTCGCCGCCGCCCGTATCGGCCCCGTGGGTGAGGGGCCGCTGGCCGGCCGGGTCGTCTACGAGGCGCTGCACGATCCGCGCCTGGCCGATCTTCTGCTGGAGCAGCTGCGCTCCCCCGGGGCCCTGGGCCCGCTGCGCTTCGACCGCGCGGTCGCGATCCCGGCCGGACTCACACCGCGGCTGCTGGGCGCGGAGCAGTCGAACTCGTCGCTCGTCTACGGCGAGAAGTACATCCTCAAGATCCTCCGCAGGGTCTTCCCCGGCGCCAACCCCGATCTGGAGCTGCCGCTCGCCCTCGCCCGCCAGGGCAGCCGACGCGTGCCGTCACCCGTCGCCTGGTTCGGGGCGGTGGACGCGGACGTGGGCGGCGGGGCGGGACCCCAGTCGCTGACGCTCGGGGTGCTCCAGCCGTTCCTGCGCGACTCCGAGGACGGCTGGCGGCTCGCGCTGCGCGCGCTGGCCGACGGGCGTGAATTCACCGGTGAGGCACGGGCGCTGGGGCGGGCCACCGCCGAGGTGCACCTGGCGCTGGCCGCCGCGCTGCCCACCGTCTCGCTCGGCCCGCACCAGACGGCGAATCTGGCCGAGGCCATGTCCGGGCGGCTGGACGCGACCGCGCAGGCGGTGCCCGCGCTGCTGCCGTACGTCGGCGGGCTGCGGACCGCTTTCGACGCGCTGGCCCGCTCCGGGAGCGGTCCGGACGACGCGGAAGGGACGGCGGCCGGAGGCGGCTCCGTGACACGGGCGCAGCGTGTGCACGGCGATCTGCACCTCGGTCAGACGCTGCGGACACCGGACGGCGAGTGGTCGCTGATCGACTTCGAGGGCGAACCGGCCCGGCCCCTCACCGAACGCCGCCGTCCGCAGCCCGCGGTGCGCGATGTCGCGGGCATGCTCCGCTCGTTCGACTACGCCGCCCGTAACCACCAGCCGTGGAACCCCGGTTGGGCGGAGCGCTCCCGGTCCGCGTTCTGCGACGGCTACGCGGAGGCGACGGGCACCGACCCGCGCGAGGACGCCGCGCTGCTGCGGGCATACGAGACGGACAAGGCGGTGTACGAGGTGCTGTACGAGGCCCGGAACCGCCCCGACTGGCTCCCCGTCCCGATGGCGGCGATCCAGCGGCTGGCCGGCCACCGTCCCTGACATCCGTCACGCGACACCGAACCGCCGACACCGAAGACCGGTGGGCCGACCCGTCGGCCCACCGGCCCCGAGACCCCCGTCGTCCCCGCCGAGGAGGCAGCCCCAGTGACCGCCCGCCCGCCGTCCGAGAACCCGTCAGAGCCACAGCCCCAGCGCCCCGCCAACGGCGTCCCGGCCCCCGCCGGCCCGCGCCGCAAGCGCGACGAACCCCCGGCGAGGGGGGCGAAGGAAGCCAAGCAGGCGAAGGACACCAAGTCCGGCGGGGCCGGGAAGGCGGCGAAGGCCGCCAAACCGGAGAAGGCCGAGAAGGCCGCGCGGGCCGAGAGGGCGGGTGGCACGGGTGAGACGGGCAGAGCCACCGGCGGACCCGCCGCCGGAGAGTCCGCCGCCGGGTCCGCGAACGTGCCGGAGCCGTCCAAGGCGACGAAACCGCGCGAGGAGGCCGGTGGTCGTGTCGCGCGCCCCGCCCCGCCGGCGGAGGCCGACCGGCACCGGCTGCTGAGCGGCGGGCACCACGACCCGCACTCCGTGCTCGGCGCCCACACCGGCGAGGGCGGTGTCGTGCTGCGGGCACTGCGCCCGTACGCGAAGGGTGTGACCGTCGTCGCCAAGGACCTGCGGGTCCGACTGCACGACGACGGCGACGGGTTCTTCTCCGGCGTCCTGCCGTGGCGCGAGGTCCCCGAGTACTCCCTCCTGGTGCGCTACGGTCCCACGGCCGAGGAGGGCGCGGCCGGCGCCGGCGAGACCGACGAGCTGGAGGTGCACGACCCGTACCGCTTCCTGCCCACCCTCGGCGACCTCGACCTGCATCTCATCGGCGAGGGCAGGCACGAGGAGCTGTGGAACGCGCTCGGCGCCCGCCCGATGGTCCACCAGGGCGTCACGGGCACCCGCTTCACCGTCTGGGCGCCGAACGCGCGGGGTGTGCGGGTCTCGGGTGACTTCAACTACTGGGACGGCACGGTCTATCCGATGCGCTCGCTCGGCTCGACCGGGGTGTGGGAGCTGTTCGTGCCCGGTGTCGGCGAGGGCGCGCTCTACAAGTTCGACATCACCCGCCCCGACGGTTCGCACACGCTGCGCGCCGACCCGATGGCCCGCCGCACCGAGGTGCCGCCCTCGACGGCGTCGATCGTCACCGAGTCGCACCATGTGTGGCACGACGAGGAGTGGCTGGCGCACCGCGGCGAGGTGCCGGCGCACGAGGCGCCGTTCTCCGTGTACGAGGTTCATCTAGGCTCCTGGCGACCGGGACTGACATACCGTCAACTCGCGCTCCAGCTCCCCTCGTACGTCAAGGACCTGGGCTTCACCCATGTCGAGCTGATGCCGGTCGCCGAGCATCCCTTCGGCGGTTCCTGGGGCTACCAGGTCACCGGCTTCTACGCCCCCACCTCCCGGATGGGCACGCCCGACGACTTCCGGTTCCTGGTGGACACGCTGCACCGCGCGGGCATCGGCGTCATCGTGGACTGGGTGCCCGCGCACTTCCCCAAGGACGAGTGGGCGCTCGCCCAGTTCGACGGCAGGCCGCTGTACGAGCACTCGGACCCGTCCCGCGCCGAGCATCCCGACTGGGGCACGCTGGAGTTCGACTTCGGCCGCACCGAGGTCCGCAACTTCCTCGTCGCCAACGCCGTGTACTGGTGCGAGGAGTTCCACATCGACGGCCTGCGGGTCGACGCCGTCGCCTCGATGCTCTATCTCGACTACTCGCGCGAGGCCGGTGAGTGGACACCGAACGAGCGCGGCGGACGGGAGAATCTGGACGCGGTCGCCTTCCTCCAGGAGATGAACGCGACCGTCTACCGCCGCTGCCCCGGTGTCGTCACGATCGCCGAGGAGTCCACGGCCTGGGACGGCGTCACCCGTGCCACGCACCACATCGGACCGGGCGGCTTCGGCGGTCTCGGCTTCGGCCTGAAGTGGAACATGGGCTGGATGCACGACTCCCTGGACTACGTCTCCAAGGAGCCGGTGCACCGCAAGTACCACCACGGCGAGATGACCTTCTCCATGGTCTACGCGTACAGCGAGAACTACGTCCTGCCGATCTCGCACGACGAAGTGGTCCACGGCAAGAGGTCACTGGTCTCCAAGATGCCCGGTGACTGGTGGCAGCAGCGCGCCAACCACCGGGCGTACCTCGGCTGGATGTGGGCGCATCCTGGCAAGCAACTCCTCTTCATGGGACAGGAGTTCGCCCAGGGCGCGGAGTGGTCGGAGAGCCACGGCCCGGACTGGTGGCTGCTGGACCCGTCGTACGCGGCGGAGGCCGACCACCGGGGCGTACGGGACCTGGTGCGCGATCTGAACGACGTCTACGGCCGGACCCCGGCGCTCTGGCAGCGCGACACCGTTCCCGAGGGCTTCGCCTGGGTGGAGGGGGACGCCGGGGAGGACAACGTGTTCGCGTTCCTGCGCTTCGACGCGCGGGGCGAGCCGCTGCTCGCCGTGTCCCACTTCTCGCCGGTGGTGCGGCACCAGTACCGCATCGGTGTCCCGGAGGGAGTCTCGGGCTGGACCGAGGTCCTGAACACCGACGCCGGGCGGTACGGCGGCGGGGACGTGTTCAACGCGGACACCCTGAAGCCGGAGGCGGTGCCCGCGCACGGCCGCCCGGCGAGCATCCAGCTCACACTGCCGCCGCTGGCGACGCTGTGGCTGAAGCCGGTGTGACCCGCCGCCCGCGCGTCCCGGCCGGGCGGCGCTCAGCAGGGTGAGGCGGCGCGCGGCGTCCCGGCGGACGTCTTCGCGGGCGTCCCGGTGTGCGTCCCGGCCTGCTTCCCGGGGGGGGGGGGGGGGGGGGGGGGGGGGGGGGGGGGGGGGGGGGGGGGGGGGGGGGGGGGGGGGGGGGGGGGGGGGGGGGGGGGGGGGGGG
>NZ_JBVJNN010000021.1:116527-129149 GCF_055583685.1 Streptomyces sp. NPDC104581 | reverse complement strand
CCCCCCCCCCCCCCCCCCCCCCCCCCCCCCCCCCCCCCCCCCCCCCCCCCCCCCCCCCCCCCCCCCCCCCCCCCCCCCCCCCCCCCCCCCCCACGTCCGGGGGTCAGGACAGGGTGGGAACGATCTCGCGGACCTTGGCCGCGATCTCGGTCGGGAGCGGGGCGTAGCCGGCCTCGCTCAGGACCTTCTGGCCCTCGTCGCTGACGGTGTAGTTGAGGAACGCCTTGACGCTGGGCAGGGTCTCGGCCTTGTTGCCCTTGTCGCAGGCGATCTCGTACGTCACCAGGATGATCGGGTAGGCACCCTCGGCCTTGGTGGCGTAGTCCAGCTCCAGGGCCAGGTCGTTGCCGGTGCCCTTGACCTTGGCGGCGGCGATGGCCTTGGAGGCGTTCTCGGTGGTGGCCTCGACCGGGGCGCCGGCGCCGGTGTCGACCTTGACCGTGGTCAGGTTGCTCGCGGTCGCGTAGGAGAGCTCGAAGTAGCCGATGGCTCCTTCGGTGTCCTTGACGCTGGACGCGACGCCGGAGGAGCCGCTGGCGGCCTGGCCGCCCTTGGCCTCCCACGACTTCGAGCTGTCGTCGTAGTTCCACTCGGCCGGGGCCGCGGCCTTGAGGTACTTGTTCAGGTTCTGTGTCGTGCCGGACTCGTCCGAGCGGTGGAACGCCTGGATCGCGGTGCTCGGCAGCTCGGCGTCGGGGTTGAGGTCGGCGATCGCCTTGTCGTCCCACTTCTTGATCTTCGAGTCGAAGATCTTGGCGAGGGTCTGGGCGTCCAGGACGAGGCTGTCGACACCCGGCACGTTGAAGCCGATGGCGACGGGGCCGCCGACCATCGGGAGGTTGATGCCCTTGCCGCCCTCGCAGATCTTCTCGGAGGCGGCGACCTCCTCGGGCTTCAGGGCGGAGTCGGAGCCCGCGAAGGCGACCTGGCCCTGCGTGAACTTGGTGATGCCACCGCCGGAACCGATCGGCTGGTAGTTGATCTCGACGCCCGAGCACGCCTGCTGGAAGTTCTTGACCCAGAGGTCCATCGCGTTCTTCTGGGCACTCGATCCCGCGGCGAGGACCTGTCCCTTGGCGTCGTCACACTTGATGTTCGAGGCGGCGGCGGCGGTCTTGTCGCCGGAGCCGGTGCTCTCCGTGTTGTCGTCCGAGCCGCACGCCGTGAGAACCAGGGCGCCGGAGACGGCGAGAGCACCGAGCGCGGTGGCGCGCAGCCGGTTCTTGCGCTGAAGCTTCACTTCGGGTGTTCCTTCCAGAAGCCGCCTGTGTGCGTATGGGCACTTCTACGGCGGCGTGCGTCGAGGTGGTGGGCCCGGCGGTGTGCCGGTCACCGTGTAAGGCCGAAATTAGGCAGATCAGGTGAAGTGGCTGACGGGTGGGAGTGAACGGGAGGTGAACCGTGACGGACAGCCTGGTGCGGCTCCGGCCGTGATCGGCGCCCGACACGGCGTGCCCGCCGAGAAAGTGCGCCCGATGGCTTCGGGGCCGGCGAACCGGACATAACTCCTCGGTCCGCGTCTGTTGACGGAGCCCGAGCCGTGGCCGCTGCCCCTCTGATCGTGCGCGGACGGTCGGCGGGATCACATCCGGCTTCCAACTCCTCACCATGGGCGACCGGCTGGGCGCGACCTCACACTCGGAGGACCCGGCGCCGAGGCTCCGCAACCGACGGGGGTGGGCGGCGGGGCCGGCTCCGGTGATGAGCGTCGGCCGAGTGGAGGAGGGAACGTGATGGGGGTTGTGCGAGAGGGAGCACGGGGCGGCGGGTGGATCGTCGCCGGGATCGTCGGGGTGGCGGTTCTGGGGGTGATCGGCACGTTCGTCCTCGGGGGCGCGGGCTGGGTCACCGCGCCGTTCCGGGGGGCCGCCGAGGAGCGGGAGAACACCGTCGGGTCCGGGGCGTTCCGGCAGTCGACGTACCAGGAGTTCTTCGATCTGTGCGAGGCCGCGCAGAACGCCGAGGGCACGATCGGGGCGCTCAAGGAGGAGCGCGCGTCCGCCTCGGAGGCCCGGAAGGCCCAGATCGACCAGTCCGTCATGGCGCTGACGGCGTCGCGGACCGAGTCCGTCAACGACTACAACGCGAAGGCCGCCCAGGAGCACCGCGCGCCCTTCCGGGACCGGGATCTGCCGTACCGCCTGGACGCCGATGACGCAGGCACCGTCTGCGCCGGATGACCACCGTCCCGCGAAAGGGGGCAGCACAGCATGAGGAAGATCATCCGTACCGCCGTGGCGGCCGTGGCCGCGCTCACCCTGGGGGCGGGGCTGACCGCCTGCGACGACGACTCCAGCCAGAGCAAGGAGACCGAGGCCAAGCAGCGCAACTACGACCGGCTCGTGGCGAACCAGCCCGCCGGGAGGATGGAGTACTCGCCGACCCGCGAGGCCATCAACCGGTGGGTGAAGACCTGGGGCAAGCGGGGCAAGCTGAGCTACGTCTACATCCAGAACGCCAAGGGCGAGTACGGCTACTTCGTCATGAAGGGGCTGCCCGTCGCCCGCTGCGAGATGCTCACGCCGACGGAGCGGGTCGACTCCTCGTCGACCGGCAAGGTGGTCGTGGCGCTGCCGGGGATGGACGGCGTGTACTCGGCGGGCTCGATGTGCAACGCCTACTACGGCTTCGACGCCACGACCGGCGCGTACATCGAGTTCACGGTCGGGACGAACCAGTCGTTCTTCCTGTTCGACAAGCCCATGACGATGCCCGAGTACGCCAGTGCCGAGCAGCTCGGCCCGACCTCCGTGGACCAGGTCGAGAACTGACCGCGCGGGGCGCC
Source organism: Streptomyces sp. NPDC104581 (assembly GCF_055583685.1). NCBI lineage: Bacteria > Bacillati > Actinomycetota > Actinomycetes > Kitasatosporales > Streptomycetaceae > Streptomyces > Streptomyces sp. NPDC104581. The sequence goes on along the minus strand of NZ_JBVJNN010000021.1, from coordinate 126,364 downwards.
GCTCACGCCTCCGGCGCGCTCCTCGCGGGCAGCGAGTCCAGCAGCGCGTCGATCAGGAGGCGGTCGTGGGGCTGGGTGAGACGGGTGCGGGCCGTGGGCGGGGGCAGCCACAGGACGCGGTCCACCTCGTCGTTCGGCGTGAAGGCGCCGTCCGTCGCCTCGGCCGCCCAGTAGACGACCTCCTTGGGGCGGCCGTTGGCCAGATAGCTGACCGTGCCGAGCCGCGCGCCGGGGGAGCAGTGGTGACCCGTCTCCTCCAGGACCTCGCGCAGCGCCCCCGCGAGGGCGTCCTCGGCGCGCTTCAGCTTGCCCTTCGGGTGGGACCAGTCGTCGTACTTCGGCCGGTGGACCAGGCAGATCTCCGTGCCGTCGGCCGAGTGGGGCGACTTCCGCCACAGCACGCAGCCCGCCGCGAGGACCGTTCCCGCCCTCGCCGCACCGGTACGGCCCGGGTCCCTCCCGGTCATGGCGCGGGCACCGCCGTCCGCTGCCAGACGCGCTGGAACTCGTAGCGCGCCGCCTCCACTTCGAGGCGCTGGTCCGCGTGCAGCACGCCGAGGGCGTACGCCGTCGCCGGGGCGATCCGTGGTGTGCGGGCCGCGTTCGCCGCGGCCGCCGCCGCCTCCGCCGCGTCCCGGTGGCGGTCCAGGGCGCGGCCCGCCTCGGCGAGCACCGGGTCGGGGGATTCGGCGCCCTGCCGGACCTCCTGGGCGTAGCGGTGCAGTCTGAGCAGCAGCCGCACCTGGTGCCACGGGGCGTCCTGGGCCTCGCCGTCGGAGGGGGTGGCCAGCCCGTTGACCAGGGATTCCGCGTTGTACGGGTGCGCCGCGCGCGTCAGCGGCAGCGCGGAGACCGCGTCGAGCAGTCTGCGTTCGGCCGCGCTCCGGGGCGCCGCCAGGATCTCGGCGGCGGGCGCGCCCGCGACCGGTGCCAGTGGTACCTCGGAGGCCAGTACGGCGACGGCGTCGGCCACCGCGTGGAAGCGGGACGAGCCGAGTGCCTGGAGCGCCGCCGAGTGCGACCGCGTACGCGCGAGCGTCAACTGCCGCTCCAGCAGCGCCCCGGCGCGCGACGCCCCGACGGTCAGCGCGCCCGGGGTCGCCGCCGGTGCCTCGCCGCCGCGGGCGGCCGGCACCGGCCCGGACCCCGGTCCCGACAGCCGCGCCAGGGCCGACACCAGCCGGTGCAGCCGCGCCGTGCACGCGTACTCCTGGGCGAGTGTGCCCGACAGCCAGCCCAGTTCCGTACGGAGCTGGTCCGCCCACGCCGGGTCCAGCAGCACCCGGAACGTGTGCAGCGTGCCCCCGATCCGCCGCGCGGAGCAGCGCAGCGCCGACGCGGCCTCCCCGGCCGCCGCGGTGTCCGAGCCGCTCTCCCCGTACAGCCGCAGACTGCGCAGGAAGTCCCCGCAGCGGGCGTTCAGATACCCGGCGAGCACCTGCCCCGCGGTCGCCTCGAAGGCGTCGTCGGGGTGGGCGGGACGGTCGGCACGGTCGGGATGTGCCGTACCGACCGAGCCGGCGGTCTCTGCTTCATGGTGCTGCACGCCGGCGCCTCCGGGCGTCAATGAGCATTTCCTGTACGTGCCTGAGCGGCTGACCGTCCGCGTCGACGGAGTGCCGGGTCCAGTTGCCGTCGCCGCCCAGGTGCCAGGACGCGGTGGTGTCCGCCATGCCGGTCTCCAGCAGTCTGCTGATGGACGCGCGGTGCGCCGGGTCGGTGACCCGTACCAGGGCCTCGATACGACGGTCGAGGTTGCGGTGCATCATGTCGGCGCTGCCGAACCACACCTCGGGCTCGCCGCCGTTGCCGAAGGCGAAGATCCGCGAGTGTTCGAGGAAGCGCCCGAGGACCGAGCGCACCCGGATGTTCTCCGACAGGCCGTGCACGCCGGGGCGTACGGCGCAGATGCCCCGCACCCAGATGTCCACCGGTACGCCCGCCTGCGCCGCGCGGTAGCACGCGTCGATGACCGCTTCGTCGACCATCGAGTTGACCTTGATGCGTACATAGGCCGGGCGGCCCGAACGGTGGTGCGCCGCTTCCTTGTTTATGCGGGTGATCAGCCCGTCGCGCAGCGACTTGGGCGCGACCAGCAGCCGGCGGTACGTCTCGCGCCGTGAGTATCCCGACAGCCGGTTGAAGAGATCGGAGAGGTCCGCCCCGACGTGCGGGTCGGCGGTGAGCAGGCCCAGGTCCTCGTAGAGCCGTGCCGTCTTCGGGTGGTAGTTGCCGGTGCCGACGTGGCTGTAGCGGCGCAGGGTCTCGCCCTCCTGCCGGACCACGAGCGAGAGCTTGCAGTGCGTCTTGAGCCCGACCAGCCCGTACACGACGTGGCAGCCGGCCTCTTCGAGCTTGCGCGCCCACTTGATGTTGGCCTGCTCGTCGAAGCGCGCCTTGATCTCGACGAGGACCAGGACCTGCTTGCCCGACTCGGCGGCGTCGATCAGCGCGTCGACTATCGGGGAGTCGCCGGAGGTCCGGTACAGGGTCTGCTTGATCGCCAGGACGTCCGGGTCGCCCGCGGCCTGCTCCAGGAACGCCTGGACGGAGGTGGAGAACGAGTCGTACGGGTGGTGCAGCAGCACGTCGCGCTCCCGCAGCGCCGCGAAGATGTCCGGCGCGGACGCCGACTCCACCTCCGCGAGGTCGCGGTGCGTGCCCGCGATGAACTTGGGGAACTTCAGCTCCGGCCGGTCGAGCGCGGCTATGCCGAACAGACCCGTCAGATCCAGCGGACCGGGCAGCGGATAGACCTCGGCGTCGGAGACCTTCAGCTCACGGACCAGCAGGTCGAGTACGTACGGGTCGATCGACTCCTCGACCTCAAGCCGTACCGGCGGGCCGAAGCGGCGCCGCATGAGCTCCTTCTCCAGCGCCTTGAGGAGGTTCTCCGCGTCGTCCTCCTCCACCTCCAGGTCCTCGTTGCGGGTGACCCGGAACATGTGGTGCGCCAGGACCTCCATCCCGGGGAACAGCTCCTCCAGGTGCGCCGCGATGACGTCCTCCAGGGGCACGTACCGCTGCGGGGACGCCTCCAGGAAGCGCGTCAGCAGGGGCGGCACCTTGACGCGGGCGAAGTGCCGGTGGCCGCTGACGGGGTTGCGGACGACGACCGCGAGGTTGAGGGAGAGGCCCGAGATGTACGGGAAGGGGTGTGCGGGGTCCACGGCCAGCGGCGTCAGGACGGGGAAGATCTGCTGCCGGAACAGGGTGAACAGGCGTGCCTGCTCCTTCTCCGTGAGGTCGCCCCAGCGGATGAGGTGGATGCCCTCGTCGGCGAGCGCGGGGGAGACGTCCTGCTGGAAGCAGGCGGCGTGCCGCGCCATGATCTCCCGCGACCGGGTCCAGATCAGGTCGAGCACCTCGCGGGGCTGGAGCCCTGAGGCCGATCGGGTGGCGACGCCGGTCGCTATCCGGCGCTTCAGGCCGGCGACGCGGACCATGAAGAACTCGTCCAGGTTGGACGCGAAGATGGCGAGGAAATTCGCCCGTTCGAGTAGCGGCGTGGCCGGGTCCTCGGCCAGTTCCAGCACGCGTTCGTTGAAGGCGAGCCAGCTTCGTTCGCGGTCGAGGAAGCGGCCCTGGGGCAGCTGGTCGCCGTCCGCGTCGCCGTCCTGGTCGTACGCGTCGAGGTCGGCGTCGAGGTCGGGCTCCAGGTCGGAGACCGCGGCGGCGACCGTGTGCGGCCGGTGTGCGGCGATGGAACCGACGGACGGCTGCGGGTGGACCGGGCTCTCGGCAGGCTGCTGGCTCATACCTCCATTGTTCCGCGCGGAAGGCATGACGGGCGCGTCGGAGCCGGCGGGGGCGAGACGGAACCTGCCGTTCGGCGTGGGGGGCACAGCGGGCTGCATTCCGCGAGGGTCGCAACCCCGTCTGAATGACCGGTAACGGCGACATGACGTGCAGGGAAGCGGGGCGGGGCTCCACGGGGTCGGGCGCGGGGCGCGACAAGGGCGGGAGCACGGTTGTGCGAGATGAACGTACAGGTGAACGGACGGGGTCGGGGTGGCGGGCAGGGGCAGACGGGGGGCGGCCGGGGTCCCGTCCGCCCCCCTGTGGCGGACGGGACCCTGTGCGTGTACCCGCGGTCAGCCGTGCCGCCGCCCCAGAACCTTGAACGCGGCGCATACGCACGCGGCGGCCAACGCGAGGACGATGCCGGTCTCGACGAGCTGGAGGGGCCAGAAGTGCGAGGCGGGGTGGTACTCGTAGAAGTGCGCGACGGACGAGGCGGTGGTGGCCGGGTCGCACGGCGACCCCGGGAACCCCGTGTCCAGGCACTGCTCGTAGGTCATCCGGCGGCCGTCGGCGAGGACGACGCCTTCTCGTACGACCCAGGGGTCGGACGACGCCGTGAAGGGGCTCGCCCCCGCGCCCCCCTCTGTCTCGACGACCGGCCACAGGGCGGGCCGCGCCCGGGCGAGAAGCAGCGAGACTCCCCCCGTGACGGCCAGGCCGACGGCCATCGCCGGGAGCGTACGGCGCAGGACCACGGCCGCGAGCGCGCCGACGGCGACCGCCAGCAGGACGTAACCGACGACGGTCACCCCCAGGGCGGGGTAGACCTCGTCATCGCTCCAGGACCGGGCCATGGACAGGAACGCGTCCTCCTGGCTGCGGGCCCTGCTCCAGCGGAGGGTGACGGCCAGGAGAACGGCGCCCGCCGTGGCGATCACGGCGGTGCCGGCGATGCGGACGGCGAGCCAGCGGGCGGGCGACACCGACTGGGTCCAGGCCAGCCGGTACCGGCCCGATTCCAGTTCACGGGCGATCAGCGGACCCGCGGTGAACGCCACGACGAGCAGGGGCAGCAGCACGGCGGCGCCCCCGACGTAGCTCTCCGCCCAGCGGAACCAGCCGGCGGCCGTCGTGCCGTTGAGACACCCCTTGCCGCAGCTCACCACGGCGCCGGCCGAGCCGAGCCAGACCCGGGCCGCGACCACGCAGCCGACGGTGAGCACCGTGAGGAGCAGCGCCGCCCACAGCGCGGTGCGGTGCTGCCGTACCGCGACCCAGGCCGGGCCGCGTGGTGTCAGCGCGCTCATGCCGTCACCGCCGCTTCCCGCTCGCCGTGCCGTGATTCGGCGCTCGGGGTGAGCAGTACGGGTGCGCCCGGGGAGCGCAGATGGGCGAGCAACAGTTCCTCCAGGGAAGGTTCCGCGGTCTGCCAGTTGTCACCGACCGGTCCGTCGGGACGGATCAGGGCGGTGAGCCCGCGGCCGGTGGTGCGGGTGTCCACGACCGTGTGCGGGGCCAGTTCGCGTACGGGGCCGGTGATCAGCCGGTGTGCGGTGAGCAGGTCCTCGGTCTCGCCGCCGAGCCGGACCCGGCCGTCGTCGAGGAGCAGCAGGTAGTCGCAGGTGCCCTCCAGCTCGGTGAGGATGTGCGACGAGATCACGACGGTGGTGCCGTGGGTGGCGGCCTCGGCCATGAGCGTGCCCATGAGCTGGTGGCGGGCGAGCGGGTCGAGGTCGGCCATCGGCTCGTCCAGCAGCATGAGTTCGGGCCGCTTGCCGAGTGCGAGCGCGAGGGCGACCCGGGTGCGCTGGCCGCCGGAGAGCGTACGGACGCGTACGCCGGGGTCGAGCCGTCCCTCGGTGACGATCCGCTCGGCGGCGTCGGCGTCCCACCGGCCCGGGTTGAGTTCGCGCCCCATGCGCAGGGTGTCGCGGATCGTCAACTGGCCGTAGAGGGGCTTGTCCTGGGCGACGTACGCGATCCGGTCGCGGGCGCCGGCCGGGCGCCGGCCGAGGACGCGTACGCCGCCCTCGGTGGCCGGGAGCAGTCCGGCGGCCAGGGCGAGCAGGGTGGACTTGCCGGCGCCGTTGGGCCCGACGAGGGCGCAGATACGGCCGGCGGGCACCCGGATGGAACACTCGCGCAGGGCCCAGCCGCGTCGTTTCCCGTAGCGCTTGCCGAGGCCGGCCGCCTCGATCGCCGCGGCTGTCATGGGTGTTCCCCCTTGGTCGTGGTGGTGCCGGAATCGGTGCGGGTGGTGCCGGTGGTGGTGCCGGTGCCCGTGGTGGTGCCGGTGGCCGGCGCCGTGAAGCGGTCCGCGAGTTCCGCGAGGACGGAGTCGAAGAGTGCGGACAGGTCGTCCTTCTCCAGCCCTCCGGTGCGGGCCCGTTCCACCCAGCTGGTGAGTTCGGCGCGGAGTTCGGCCCGCAGCGGGCCCTCGGCGGCGCCACCGCCGAGGGTGCCGCGTACGAAGGTCCCCAGCCCGCGGCGCCCTTCGGCCAGGCCCTCGCGTTCCAGTTCGCGGTAGGCCTTGAGGACGGTGTTGGGATTGATGGCCGTGGCCTCCACGACCTCGCGTGCCGTGGGCAGTCGGTCGCCGGGCTCCAGCAGGCCGAGGCGGAGGGCCTGTTTGGTCTGCTGGACGATCTGGAGGTAAGTGGCGACACCGCTGCGCCGGTCGATGCGGTATTCGATCACCCACAAGCACCCTTTCACTAGGGAAGTAGTGAAAGCATGTAAGGAAGAAGGGGCGGTGTCAACTTCACCGCCCCTCGGGGTGCTTGGCCGCCTCCGGGAGCTAGGACTCCGTGCGGTACATGAGGTCCACCTCGTGGGTCACGAAGCCGAGGCGCTCGTAGACCGTCACGGCGGCCGTGTTGTCCGCGTCGACGTAGAGCATCGCGGTCGGCAGGCCCAGCGACGCCAGGTGCCGCAGCCCGATGGCGGTGAGCGCCTTGCCGAGCCCGCCGCCCTGTGCGTCGGGGCTGATGCCGACGACGTACACCTCACCGAGCTGTTCGGCGGCGTGCACCTTGGTCCAGTGGAAGCCCACGAGCCGGCCGTCCCGCTCGGCCAGGAAGAAGCCCTTCGGGTCGAACCACGGCTCGGCCACGCGGTCGTCGAGATCGCGCTGTGTGAGGCCGCCCTGCTCGGGGTGGTGCGCGAAGGCGGCGGCGTTGACGGCGAGCCAGGCGGCGTCGTCCTGGCCGGGTACGAAGGTGCGGACGGTGACGCCGTCGGGCAGGACCGGCTCGGGGATGTCCAGCGGCTCCAGCGGGCGCCGCAGCTGCCGCAGTTCACGGAACATGCTCAGTCCGAGCACCTGCGCCAGATGGCGGGCGGCGGACTTGCCGCCGTGCGCCCACACCCGCAGCCGCTTCCCGGACGCGGCGAGCAACGCGGCCCCCAGCGCCCGCCCGTGCCCGCGCCCCCGGTGCGACGGGTGCACGACCAGCTCGGCCGCCGGCGCCTCGACGGGATCGGTGTCCTCCAGCTGGGCGTACCCCAGCAACTCCCCGCCGACGGTCAGCAGAAAATGCCGCACCCCGGCCCTCGGCCCCCCGCGCAACTGCAACCGCCCCTGCTCGGACACCGCTTGCACACCGTCGGAACGGGCCGCGTCGTCGAGCAGCGCGAGCACGTCCCGCGCCCGCTCGGGGGTGATCTCGTCGAGGGTCTCGATCTGCCGGCCCGGGTCGAGGGCTCCCGTATCAGTCATGCGTCGAGGGTACGGCGCACCCGGCGTTCGCCCGGATTCCGGCTTCCGCATTCCGCAGTTACGAGCGGCCGTCGTCCGCCTCGGGATGGAGGACCTTGTCCGCGATCCTCGACGGCGGCGGACTGTGCCGGGAATGTCACGTCGAAGTTGTTGGCCGCGGCTCCCCGGGCGAGGTGCGGCCCTGCCGGGGTACGACGGCCGTCTCGGCCGCGATCTCGCTTTCCATGGCGTACGCACTTCCGGTGTTCGCGTGTGCGGTGACGTTCCTGCGGTGATATGTCCGCCGTACGGGTGATACGCGAAGTCCACCCCTTGACGGATATTGGCAACCAGGTCGTAACCAGAACACCCCTGTTGCTCTACGCGCGTGGACTCTAGGCTGCCGCTCGCAGCTGTTCCTCCTCACACGGAACTTACAAGCGGAAGCAACAAGGGGACCGATGTCAGCGACACCGCAGAAGAATCGCGCGGCCCGGCGGGTGCTCGGGGCCGTAGCCGGACTTGCCACACTGGGCGCACTCGCCGCCGCCGCGCCCGCCGCCGCCGGGGCGCAGGGTCAGGGTCACGGGCACGGGCACCCCAAGCCCCGCACCGTCGATGTCCAGCTGCTGTCCTTCAACGACCTGCACGGGAACCTGGAGCCGCCGGCCGGGTCCGCGGGCAATGTGAACGAGATCCAGGCCGACGGCACCGTCAAGGCCGTCCCCGCCGGTGGTGTCGAGTACCTCGCCTCCTCGCTGCGCACCGCGCGCAAGGGCAACCCGTACTCCATCACCGCCGCGGCCGGCGACATGGTCGGCGCCAGCCCGCTGCTGTCCGGGCTGTTCCACGACGAGCCCACCATCGAGGCGCTCAACAAGATCGACCTCGACGTCTCGGCCGTGGGCAACCACGAGTTCGACGAGGGCTCCGCCGAGCTGACCCGCCTCCAGAAGGGCGGCTGTCACCCGACGGAGGGCTGTTTCGAGAAGGGCAAGAAGTTCAAGGGCGCCGACTTCCCCTACCTGGCGGCCAACGCCACGTACGAGAAGACCGGGAAGCCGGTCCTCAAGCCCTACACCGTCTGGAAGAAGAAGGGCGTCAAGGTCGGCTTCATCGGCGTGACCCTGGAGGGCACCCCGGACATCGTCACCGCCGAGGGCGTCAAGGGCCTGAAGTTCCACGACGAGATCGAGACCGTCAACAAGTACGCCAAGGAGCTGGACCGCCAGGGCGTCAAGTCGATCGTCGCGCTCATCCACGAGGGCGGGGCCCCGGCCTCCACCTCGTACAACTACGACTGCGACAGCCCCGGCCCCGGTGACGGCATCTCGGGCCCGGTCGTCGAGATCGCCAAGGGCATCACGCCCAAGGTCGACGCGCTGGTCACCGGCCACACGCACCAGGCGTACGCGTGCACCGTCCCCGACCCGGCCGGCAACGACCGCATGGTGACCTCGGCCTCGTCGTTCGGCAAGCTCTACACGGACACCACGCTCACCTACGACCTGCGGACCAAGGACATCGTCCGTACGAGCGTGAAGTCGGCGAACCACGTCGTCAGCCGTGACCAGCCCAAGGCCCAGGACATGACGGACCTGATCGCCCGCTGGAACAAGACCGCCGCGCCGATCGCGGGCGCCCCGCAGGGCTTCATCTCCGCCGACATCAACGGCCGCGGCTCCACCGAGCCGGAGAAGCCGCTCGGCAACGTCATCGCCGACGCGCAGCTCGCGGGTCTGGCCCCGGCCGACAAGGGCGGCGCGCAGATCGCGTTCATGAACCCGGGCGGTATCCGCGCCGACCTCGTGTACGCGGCGTCGGGCAGCGAGGGCGACGGTGTCGTGACGTACGGCGAGGCGTTCACCGTGCAGCCGTTCACCAACATGATGAACGTCGTCGACCTCACCGGCGCCCAGGTCGTCACCGCGCTCCAGCAGCAGGTCAGCGGTGCGAACGAGGCGTCCCCGAAGATCCTCCAGGTCTCGAAGGGCTTCACCTACACCCTGGACATGACGAAGACGGGCGCCGCCCGGATCGTCACGGACTCGGTGAAGCTGGACGGTGCGGCGCTGGACCCGGCCAAGACGTACCGCGTCGCGATGAACGAGTTCCTCGGCGGCGGCGGCGACGGCTTCCCGGCCCTCGGCCAGGGCACGAACAAGCTGGTCGGCGCGTCCGACCTGGACCTGTTCAACGCCTACCTGGCGGCGAACTCCACGGCGACCGCGCCGCTGGCGCCGCCGGCCACCGACCGGATCACGGTCATCAACTAGTCACCGCCACTGCCTGACGGAGGGGGGGGGGGGGGGGGGGGGGGGGGGGGGGGGGGGAGGGGGCGGGGGGGGGGGGGGGGGGGGGGAGGGGGGGGGGGGGGGGGGGGGGGGGGGGCGGTA
>NZ_JBVJNN010000021.1:7562-116521 GCF_055583685.1 Streptomyces sp. NPDC104581 | reverse complement strand
TGGGAGGAGACCCCAACGGGAACCGTTCTGTGGGTCAACCCAAAACCAAACAGAGCAAGGACAACAACCCCCCCCCCCCCCCGCCGGGGGGGGGGGGGGGGGGGCGCCCCACCCCCCCCCCCCCCCTCCGTTTCTCCGTGGTGGCCCGGCCGCCGTCGGAGGCAGGGCCGGCCGGAAGCCGGTCGGTCCAGCGGGTCAGTCCAGCCGGTCAGTCCAGCGGGTCGGGCCATTCGTGAACGGGCAGCAGTTCCCGGAGACTTGCCGATCGGGCACGGCCCAGGACCACCTCGGTGTCGAGGTTCGCCTGATCGATCTGGCGGATGAACTCCCGGCAGCGGCCGCACGGCGGCAGTACGTGCAGGACGCCCTCGTCGCTGCGCCAGACGGCCACCACCTTCGCGATGCGGTACTCGCGGGCGGTGACCATGGCGGCGATGGCCGCGTGCTCAGCGCAGAAGCCCGTGCCCGAACCGGTGTCGACGCACACGCCCGAGTACTGATTGCCCGCCTCCGTGACCAGCGTGGCCGCCACGTCGCCGAACAGCCGGTCACCCACGGTCCGCGGATTCAGCACGGCCTGGGCGGTGGCGATGAGTTCGTCGTTGGACGGGATGGTGGTCATCCGCCGGAAGCTACCGCCACCGCGGCCGGGACGTCACCGCATTTACGCGCCGGGTCCGGGCCGGGTCCCGTAAGTCGTGCCGGACCCGGCGCGGCCCCGGCCCCGGGGCCCGCTCAGCGGACGGCGCCGAGCCGCGCCGTGAGTTCGTCCAGGTCGGTCACGAACCAGACGTCCCGGCCCCGGTTCGCCTCCCGTACGAGATCGCGCAGCGCGGTGCCGGTCCCGAGGTGGTGCGAGATGTCGCCGACAACGGCCAGCCGGAGCCGGTAGTTGGCCAGCTTCTGGAGTATCCCGCCGGCGACACCGCTGCTGAGGTCGTAGAAACGGTCGTCGAACCGTCCGGCCGGGACCGCGACCAGTTCCGCGCCCTGGAAGGCCGCGCCGACGAGATGGTCGAGCGCGTCCTGTTCGGTGGCGATAGTGGCGCCGTCCGGGTCGCAGACCAGTACCTGTACGCCGCTGTGCTCCACCAGAAGATCAGCCACGGCCGTTCTCCCATCCCTCGGAGGGCAGCAGGTCGTTGCCCGGCCCCAGGACACTGTCGACCAGGTTCAGCAGGTCGGCCGTCTCGGCGGCGCTGCCGAGGATCACGATCTTCATACGGGTCCGCTCCGGGTCGTAGACGGTCTGGATGCGCAAGGAGTGCGCCTGGCCGCGCGTGGACTGCGCGCTCGCCGTGACGAAGGTGCTCAGCCGGCTCGCGGCGTCCGGCCCGACCGAATCGATCTGCACGATGCTCGACACCTCCAGGTGCCGTCCGCGCGGAACGTCCGCCGCGGCCGACTCGTCGGTCTCCGGCTCCGGGGAACCGGTCAGCGCCTCGAAGTCCGCCCGGCTGATCCGGTACTGCTTGCCGATCCGTACGGCCTTCAGCCGCCCGTCACGGACATAGTTCCGCACGGTCCGCACGTGCAGCCCGAGCCGTTCGGCGACCTCACCGACCGAGTACAGCTCACGCTCTCCGCTCTCCATGAGTATGCATATTACCTCAAGCTGCTCTACCGATCGCTCAAAGAGGATGGATAAGGAGTGATGCGTAAGTAATGGCGAGGCGATGAGGTGGCGAGACGGTCCGGATGGGGTCCGCCCGCCGGCCGGACCGCGTCGCTCAGGCGCGCCGTGCCCGTGCCGCCCATACTGTGCGCTCGGTGCGGACCGTGAGGTCGTCCCGGCGGGTGATGCCGTGTGGACCGTCGGCGTCGAGCAGCCGGTCGAGAGCCGCCAGATCCTCGGCGGCCAGCGTCTCGGCGACGCCGCCGCGGATGCGGCGCAGGCTGCTGAGGGCGTAGCTGCCGACCGCCTCGGTGTGGGGCGGTCCGAGGTTCACGGTGATGGTGCGCTCACCCTCGACGGTGAAGCCGGCGGCGGTCAGCTTGGGCCCCCAGTCGGCGCCTCGGTGCGGCATCTGCTCGGCGTGCTGGCGGTCGAGCGCCGCATGGCAGCGCTCCTCGAGGCCGGGCCGCTCCGCCGGGGCGTCGGCGGGCAGGAACCGCGGGAAGCCCGCCAGTTCGACCACGGCGAACAGTCCGCCCGGCGCGAGCGTGTCGTGCACCCGGCGCAGGACGCGGTCGGGCTCGGCCATGTGGTGCATGGAGGCCGACGCCCAGACGAGGTCCGGGGTGCCGAGGTCGGGCCAGCCGGTGTCGAGATCGGCCTGAACCGTACGCACGTGGCCCGCCATCCCGTCCGACTCGGCCTTCTCCAGGAGCCGGTGGAGGTGGGCGGCGGATGTGTCGACGGCGGTCACCTCGGCGCCGGGGAAGCGCCTGAGCAGCGCGAGAGTACCGGCTCCGGTTCCGCTGCCCAGGTCCACGATGTGCCGGGGGGCGGCTTCGACGGGCAGCCAGGCGGTGATGGACGCGATGTGCTCGGCGAGCACTTCCGCGTCCAGGTCGAGGATCTCCGCCTGGTCGTGGTCGTGGTCCAGGTCCTGGCCGTGGCCGTGGCCGGCGCCGTCGTGCTGGTGCTTGTGCTGGTGCGATGCGGGTGTCATGACCGCACGCTAAGCGGACCGGTGGTGCCCGGCGGCACCGCTTTCCGAACGCGCAAGAAGGTGGCTCTCCGCGCTGCCGAACCGGCAAGCCGCCGCGGCTCTACCGCGTGCCCGGCCCGTCCGGCCCGCCCGGCCCGTCCGGCGGCTGTCCGCCCGCGCCGCCCTGGTGCCCGCGCCGCGCGTCACGGTCGAAGATCCCCAGGACCTCGCACGGGCCGCCCTCCGCCCCGATCGCGTGCGGAAGCATCGTGGGGAACTCCGCCGCCTGGTTGGTCTCCACCCGGAAACGGCGGTTGCCCAGCAGCAGGACCGCGGTGCCGGAGAGGACGACGAGCCACTCGTGGCCGGGATGGGCACGCATGCGCGCGGGGTTGTCGGGCGGCGGATCCGTCACCCGCTGACGTACGACCGTCAGGTCCGGAGCCGCCCGCACGGGCCACCGCATCTGCTGATGGGCCGCGTCGATCGTCGGGCTGGAGATGACGTCGTCCGCGGCCGTCTCCACGAGCTGGTCGAGCGAGGTGTCCAGGGCGCGGGCGAGGGTGACGAGCTGGTCCAGGGCGAGACGGCGCCGGCCGGTCTCGATCCTGCTGAGCGTGGAGGGGCTGAGCCGCGCGCGGGTGGCCAGCTCGTCGAGGGACCAGCCCTGCGCCACCCGTAGCGCGCGGATCCGCTTGCGTACGAGGCTGTCCAGCTCACCATCTTCTTGCGTCATGAGCAACATGTTATGCCGCATGCGCAAGTCGCGCCTAGCGTGGGGCGCGCGGGCCGCTCGGGGCCCGCTCACCACCAGGGAAAGGCGGCGCACATGTCCGTGACGACTGTTGACAGGGAGCACGAGTCGGAACACGAGGCGGAGCGCGCGCACGAGCGCGAGTACGACGCCGTCGTGATCGGCGGCGGCGCCGCCGGACTGAACGGCGCGCTGATGCTCGCCCGTTCCCGCCGCTCGGTCGTGGTGATCGACAGCGGCACGCCCCGCAACGCGCCCGCCGAGGGCGTGCACGGCCTGCTCGGCCAGGACGGCGTCCCGCCGGCGGAACTGCTGCGCAAGGGGCGCGAGGAAGTGCGCGGCTACGGCGGCCGGATCGTGGCCGGCGAGGTGACGGACGCCGTCCCGGCGGACCCGGCCCCCGGCGGCGACCCCCGCTTCGCCGTGGCCCTCGCCGACGGCGCCGTACTGCGGGCGCGCCGACTGCTGGTCGCCACCGGGCTGCGCGACGAACTGCCCGACGTCCCGGGGCTGGCCCGGCACTGGGGCCACGGCGTGGTGCACTGCCCGTACTGCCACGGCTGGGAGGTGCGCGACGAACCCATCGGCGTCCTGGCCGTGGGTCCGGCCTCCGTCCACCACGCCCTGCTGTTCCGCCAGTTGACCGATGACCTGGTCTACTTCACCCGCGGCACCGAGCTGGACGACGGCACCCGTGCGCGCTTCGCCGCCCGCGGCATCGGCGTCGTGGACACCCCCGTGGCGTCGGTCGAGTCCACCGGATCATCCACCGGCAGTGGCGGCGGGTTCGGTATCGAGGGCGTGCGGCTGACCGACGGCCGCACCGTACCCCGCCGGGTCATCGCAGTCGCGACCACGATGTCGGCCCGCACCGACGGCCTCGACGGGCTCAAGCTGCCGACGGAGGATCTGCCGGGCGGTACGGGCCGCCACTTCGCGTCCGGCCCGGCGGGTGCCACATCCGTCCCGGGCGTATGGGTGGCGGGCAACGCCACCGACCCCGCCGCCCAGGTCGGAGCCTCGGCGGCGGCCGGCGCCCTGGCCGGCGCACGCATCAACGCCGACCTGGTGAACGCCGACACGGAGGCCGCTCTCGCCGCCGCGCCCCTCGGCTGAGTGAGGCTGTCGCCCCAGCCGACCTGGACCATCGCGTGGGGTCAGCGCACGACGTCGAGCACGTTGAGCTGGAGACCGTTGTCGTACACGGCGTGCTCGACCAGCTTCAGCTTCTGCGTGTCCTTGTCCGTGGTGCTGAACAGCCGCTTGCCCGCGCCCAGCAGCAGCGGATACACGAGCAGGTGGTAGCGGTCGATCAGGCCCGCGTCCGAGAGGGCGTGGTTCAGGGCGGCGCTGCCGTGGACACTGATCGGGCCGCCCTCGGTCTCCTTGAGGGCGGCGACCTCGTCGAGCGAGCGGAGGATGGTGGTCTCGCCCCAGTTCGGGACGAGGCTGTCCTCGGTGAGGGTGGTGGAGACGACGTACTTCGGCAGGGCGTTGTAGCGGGCGAACTCGTCCATGCGCGGCCACACGGGGCTGAACGCCTCGTAGCTGACCCGGCCCATCATGAGCGCCGTGGCCTCCTGCTGTTCACGCTCCTTGATGTCGTAGGCCTCGGGGAGGAAGTCGACTTCCTTGAAGGTCCACCCCGAGTTCCGGTAGCCGGGCTCGCCGCCCGGGGCCTCCATGACGCCGTCGAGCGAGACGAAGGCGGTGCTGATCAAAGTACGCATGGTTCTCTTCCCTGCTGTCGGTTGTGGGTCTTCGACGGTTCCGGACGGTGCCTCGGCGGGTGGGACCGGCGGTCGCTCGATGGCTCGGGGCCGTCAGGCGAGGAGATCGTTCAGCCACCGCTGCCAGGCGGCCTCGGCCCCGTCCGCGTCCGTGCCGGGCGCGAAGAGGTGGTGGAACATCAGCACGACGCCCGAGCCGTGGTGGAAGGTGTAGAGCCCCTGGTCCGTACGCAGCCCGACGCGCTCGGCGTCCACCCACACCACCTCCCCGTCCAGCGGCGCCAGTCCGGGCGGCTCGGCCCGGCCCCGGACGCCGGCGGCCACCGGGTCCGGCAGCGACAGCCCCCGGACCAGCGCCGCCCGCACCTGGTGTGTCGTCCTGCCTTCGGACGGCGCCATGGCGAAGACCGGGACGCCGGCGCGTCCGGGGAAGTGGGCCAGATACTCGTGGAGCGTGTGGAGGTGGAAGGGCCAGCCGCGGCGCAGGGCGTCGTACTCGTCCTGCCAGTCGTCGCCGAGCAGACCGCTGTGGACGACGCGGAGCACGGTGCTGCCCCGGTCCCGCCCCTCGATCAGATACTCGAAGGCCATGAACCGGCCGTTCTCGTCCTCCGGCGTACGGCTCGCGAAGCGCTTGCCCGGCTCATAGGCGGTGATCACCGCCTCCTCGCGGTGTCCGCCGGTCTCCATGGAGGCGGTGCCGCCCTCGCGCGGCTCGACCTCGTTGCGGCCCATGAACCAGGAGTCGATCCCCGGCCCCGTCGCGATCGCCTCCCAGACCTCTTCCGGGCTCGCCGGCAGGGTCGTCTCCAGCTCGATCCCGAACGGGTGCGTCATGACCGGTCCTCCTGTCCTGCTTCGGGTTGGTTCCTGTGCGTCCGGCCTGGTTCCGGCGGAGGCACGGCGGGGATCTGGTGGAGCCCGACGATCACGCGGTGACTGCGTCCGCCGGAGGCGGACTCGTCGTGGTACCGGCCGACGAGCGTGGCCACGCTCCGGGCCAGTTCGTCGGCGAACTCCCGCCGGTCGGCGGCGGACGCGAAACGCACCTCGGCGTCGACACCGAAGGACGCGACCCGCTGCCGGGCCCGCGCCGCGCCGCCCAGCAGCGCCCCGACCTCCTGCACCAGCCGGGCCCCCAGGGCGAGCAGCCAGCGGGCCGAGAGCTGGTCGGGCGCACGGGAGGGATCCGGGCTGACGGCGGCCAGGGCGGTGGGTGAGATCACGTAGGAGGCGGCGGTGGCGCGGAACACCCGCTCGGTGACGTTGCCCCTGCGCCGCTCCTCGGCCAGCTCGACCAGCGCGTGCCGCTCCAGCTCCTTCAGGTGGTAGTTGACCTTCTGTCTGGGCAGCCCCAGGCGGGTGGCCAGCATGGCGGCCGAGCCGGGCTCGGCGAGGGCGGCGAGGATCCGGGACCGTATCGGGTCCAGGGACGCCTCGGCGGCGGCGGGTTCTTCGATCACGGCGACGTCCAGCACGCCTCCAGGATGCGACCGACAAATAAATTTGTCAAGACAGGAATTCCTGTCGGTGCACGCCGGTGACGCCGGACGCGGCGGACCTCGGACTTGTCGAATATCGATATGCTCCGCTACGTTGGGCATATCGAAAATCGATAGGATGGGGCCCTGATGAACACGCGACTGACGAGGACTCTGGCCTCGGTCACCTACGCCCTGGCGGTGCTCTGCGGGCTCGCCTTCCTCGGTACGGGCGTCACGCACATGCTCGACGACGGCGCGATATGCGTACGGACGGACTTCTGGCGCAACGCCACACTGGCGGACGGCCTGCCCGTCGCCGACGGCGTCAACGCGTCCAGCAGTGCCGCGACCCTCTGCCAGGACGGACCCTCCGTGGGGCAGCGCGCCGCCGACCTCGGGCACGAGCTGCCCTGGCTGCTGTTCGGCTCGCTCGCGCTGCTGCTCTTCTCCCGGCTGCTCAAGACCGTGCTGTCGCAGGGGCCGTTCACCGACGCCGTCGCCCAACGGCTCACCGTCCTCGGCTGGTTCGTCGCCGTGGGTACGCCGCTTGCGGGGCTCGTCGTCGGGTGGTCGCAGTCCTGGCTCGTCGGGAGCATGGCGCCGATCGTGGGATCGGGGCCGACGGTCACCGGGCCGCTGGTGCTCGTCCTGGCCGGTCTCGCGGCCGTGATCATGGGCAGGATAATGGGCGAGGGCGTACGTATGCGAGAGGACCTCGAAGGGACCATCTGATGCCCGATGAGGAACTTCACTCGATCCGGATCCATCTCGACCGGATCCTCGCCGAGCGCGGGATGACGCTCACCGAACTGTCCGCGCGCGTGGGCATCACCGTCGTCAACCTGTCCGTGCTCAAGAACGGCCGGGCCAAGGCCATCCGCTTCTCGACCCTGTCGAGGATCTGCGACGTGCTCCGGTGCCAGCCCGGAGACCTGATCACCCATGACCCCGCCGACCCGCCATGAGCCCGCGTGCTACCGCCAGGTCGCGGTGTCCGGGTCGATGCCGTGGGCGCGCGCACTGGCGTCGATGATCCGGCGGAACCACGCGGCGAGTCCCGTGCGGACGCCGTCGTAGTGGGCGGCGAACCCCGGTTCGGCCTCGTACCTGCGGCCGAGACAGACCTGCATCTGCCTGGTCAGGGGGAAGTACGAGGCGAAGACCTCGCGGTGCCGCTCGACGAGCCGGTTCGCCTCCGGGCTGCCGGGCGTGACACCGGCGTCCATCGCCTCCCCGAGCGCGCGGTCGAGGTCGGCGACGGCGTCGGCCACGGCCCGCCACTCCTCCGGGCCGCGGGCGGCCGAGCGTTCGGCGTACTGACGCCACTGCGTCGTGTCCCCGTAGCGCGCACGTGCTTCGGCCGCCCTGTCCGGGTCCCACCCGGGGCCGAAGATCTCGGCCCGCTGCTCGACGGTCAGCAGCGGACCGCGCTCGTGGGCGTCGATCATCCGGTCCAGTCCGTCGCCGAGCCGCTGGAGGCGCTCGATCCGCTCGGCGACCTGTGCGCGCTGTGCGCGCAGCGCGGCGGGCACGTCCGCCGTCGAGTCGTCCAGGACGGTCCGGATACTGTCCAGACCGAGGCCGATCTCGCGGTGGACGACGACGCGGTGCAGGCGTTCCAGATCGCCGGCGGTGTAGAGCCGGTATCCGGCGGCCGTACGCAACGAGGGCCGCGCCAGACCGATCTCGTCCCAGTGGTGCAGCGCGCGGACCGTCACTCCCAGGCGCGAGGAGACCTGACCGACGGTCAGACCGGCCCCGTCCCCGTCGCCGCCGTCACCCTCCTCGTAGCCGTAGCCGTAGCCGTCACCGCTGCCGTCCGCGCCGGAGTCCGTGGCATCACGCATGGTCCCCATTGTCGTCGCGCCCCGCGGACGGCGGGGTGATCCCGACGGCCGCGAGGTTCCGTGCCTCCTGGCTCGCCGGATCGAAGGGCTTCGCCGCGGTGAGGACGATCCGGGCGTTCTCGGGGGTGGTCACCGTCACGTCGCGGGTGTTCCAGGGCGTGTCACGCGGCCCGTCGACCGAGTCCGGGCGCAGTGCGCGGCAGTCCTCCACGAGGGAGTCGACCTGGCCGAGCACGCACGCGAAACTGAAGCTGATCGCCGGCGCCCGCTCCGGGACGCTCTCCGCGGCGACGAGCAGTACGTCCTGGAAGGCCCACCGGCGCAGATGCACCAGCGTGCCGGGGATGCCGAACAGCTCGAAGAACCCGAGACCACGGGTCCAGAAGTCCACCGACCCCGCCAGATCGGTCGTCGGCACCGTCACGAACGCGGGCATTGCGTAGATCCCGCGGAACGGCTCCGGCGGGACGGCGTCCGGGCCGGGATCGGGTACGGGACTGATCTCGAACGCGTTGTAGTAGTCGCTCATGCGGCTCACTCTCCGGCCTCACGCCACGTGAGGGTCAAGCCCGTTCCCGGTGGCGGTCGAGCGCCACCGCAGAGGAGCGGGACAGCCCTTAGAGTCGCCCGTATGCCTGACCTCTCCTACCTCGCCGCCGTCCGGGAGTCGTACGACACGGTCGCGTCCGACTACGTCGGACGCGTCAAGCCCCCGGCGGAGCTGGATCCGCTGTCGCGGGGGATGCTGGACGTCTTCGCCGAGGTGGTGCGGACGGCCGCCCTCGGGCCGGTCGCCGATCTGGGCTGCGGGCCCGGCAGGGTCACGGCGTATCTCGCCGAGCGGCGCGTGCCCGCGTTCGGCATGGATCTGTCGCCCGCGATGGTCGAACTGGCCCGCGCCGCCCACCCGGAGCTGCGTTTCGACGTCGGCTCGATGACCGCGCTCCCGATCGAGGACGGCGGCCTCGGCGGCATACTCGCCTACTACTCCACGCACCACACACCGCCGGCGCTGCTGCCGGTGGTGTTCGGCGAGTTCCTCCGCACCCTCGCGCCCGGTGGCTCGCTGATGCTGTCGGGACACGTGGGCCCCGACCGGCATCTGCGTCCCACCCAGGCGTACGGCGGCCGTCCGGTGTCCTACGAGTCCTACCTGCTGCCGCCCGACCGGATCGCGGGACTCCTGAAGCAGGCCGGGTTCGTCGTCACCGCGCGGCTGGTGGAGGAGCCCGCCGAGGGGGCCGAGCGCGGCATCGCCACCTTCCTCGCCCACAGACCCGAGCCCTCTTAGGCCGTGTCTGACAAATCCCGCCTGGCCCGCGGCGCCTGGTACGGCACCTCGCCGCGTTGCCGGACTCGGCCGAGTACGCCCGGTACGAGTCCGATCCTCCGCCTCGCGATGCACCGCACCAGCCGCCGCGAGCCCCGCCCTACGGGCGGACGGCGCCATTTGTCAGACACGGCCTGGCCGAGGTGCGTATCCGGCCGGGGTGGTCGTGTCGGGCCCGTGGGCCCTGTCCTGCGTGATGCGTACACGCCATAATTCGGCGCATGGTCACAGACAGCGGCACAACTCCCCCCACCAGTACTGGACTTGGGCGCAGAGGGATCCTCGCCGGGGCCCTCGCGCTCTCCGCCACCGCGCTCGTCGGTGCGGGCTCCGCGACGGCGACGGCGGCGGCCGGGCGCACCGGGACGAGGCGCGCGCTCGCCCCCTCCGACTGGCTCGCCGGGATCGGCGACTCCACCCCCGTACAGCGCCTCACCCTTCCCGGCACGCACAACTCCGGCGCGCGCAGCGGCGGTCTGTACGTCGCGTGCCAAGGGACCACCATCGCCCAGCAGTTGAACACCGGAGTGCGGTTCCTCGACATACGGTGCCGGGCGTTCGAGAACGCCTTCCCGATCCACCACGCCGCCTTCTACCAGAACCTCAACTTCGACGACGTCCTCACCGCGTGCCGCGACTTCCTCCAGGCGCACCCGTCCGAAACCGTACTGATGCGCGTCAAGCAGGAGTACTCGACGGAGAGCGACGCGGAGTTCCGGCGGATCTTCGACACCTATCTGGACGGCAAGGGCTGGCGTTCCCTCTTCCGGTTCGACAGCACCCTGCCGACGCTCGGCCAGGCCCGCGGCAAGGTGGTACTGCTCGCGGACAACGGCGGGCTGCCCGGCGTGCGGTACGGGGACGGCGGACTCTTCGACATCCAGGACGACTACCAGGCCGAGCCGGGCGCCAAGTACCCCAAGATCGAGGCCCACTTCCGCAAGGCGGTGCAGCAGCCGGGCAAGCAGTTCATCAACTTCGTCAGTACCGCCGCGCTGCTGCCGCCCCGCTGGAACTCCGACCGGCTCAACCCGCAGGTGCACTCGCTGCTCGACGGGTCGGAGGGCGCCGGCTGGCGCGGGCTCGGCATCGTGCCGCTGGACTTCCCGGAGACCAGGGCCGGGCTGGTGGACTCACTGATCCGGCACAACTAGGACGGCCGGGGCAGCCACCCCCGGGTGTTTCCGGCCCGTGGCCGAGGACGCCTCTACACTCGCGGCCATGGCATGCCGCATCAGTGAACTGGTCATCGACGTCGCCGACCCCGAGCGGCTCGCCGCGTTCTGGAGCGAGGTGCTCGGTTACGTCGAACTCGACCGGGAGCCGGACGGAAGCATCGAGATCGGGCCGCCGGACGTGGGCTTCGGCGGCCCGCAGCCCACCCTCGTCCTGAGCCCGAGCAGCGCCCCCAGGACCGGGAAACTCCCGCTGCACATCGACGTCAACGCCACCGACCGCGACCAGGACGCCGAGCTGGAGCGGCTGCTCGCGCTCGGCGCGCGGCGGGCGGACGTCGGCCAGGACGGCACCGAGAACTGGCATGTCCTGGCCGACCCGGAAGGCAACGAGTTCTGCCTCCTGCGCCGCCGCCTCCGGCCCCTCTGACGCGGTCGGCTCCGACGACCACGGACAGCCCGGCCCGTCAGGCCCTCGTCGCGCCCGACGCGCCGGTCGGGGGCGGCGTCGAGGCCCCCGGGATGCGGATCGCGGCCACCGTGCCGCCGCCCGCGGCCGGGCGGAGCGCGATCTCGCCACCCGTCAGCTGCACCGTGCGCGCCACGATCGACAGGCCGAGCCCCGAGCCCGGCAGCGCGCGGGCCGACGGGGAGCGCCAGAAGCGTTCGAAGACGTGCGGCAGTTCCTCCGCCGGGATACCGGGCCCGTGGTCCCGTACCGTCAACTCGCCCCGCTCGCCGAGCGCGACCTCCACCGCCGCGCCCGGCGGGCTGAACTTCACCGCGTTGTCCAGCACGTTGACCAACGCCCGCTCCAGGGCGGCCGGTTCGGCCCGCACATACCAGGGGTGCAGCGTCACCTCTATCGTCAGGTCCGGCCCGCGCAGCCGGGCGCGTTCCAGGGCGCTCTCGACGATCGTGTGCAGCGCGACGACCTGGAGGGGGCCGGGGTCGGGGGCGTCGGGGCGGGACAGTTCCTGGAGGTCGCCGATCAGCGAGGCCAGCTCCGTCATCTGCGCCTTCACCGACGCCATCAGCGCCGTACGGTCCTCCGGGGGGATCGCGCGGCCGGTCTCCTCGCTGCGGGCGAGCAGTTCGACGTTCGTGCGCAGCGAGGTCAGGGGGGTACGAAGCTCGTGGCCCGCGTCGGCGATCAGCTGCGCCTGCCGGTCGCGGGACGAAGCGAGGGCGGCCGTCATGGAGTTGAACGAGCGGGAGAGACGGGCGATCTCGTCCTCGCCCTCGGCCGGGATGCGCAGGCCCAGATCCTCGGTGCGCGCGACGTGCTCGACCGCGCGGGTCAGCCCGTCGACCGGGCGCAGACCGGTCCTGGCCACCCAGAGGCCGGCGGCGCCCGCGCCGATGACACCGGCGCCGGCGACGGCGGTCAGCAGCAGGGCGAGCCGGTTCAGCGAGGCGTCGATCTCGTCGAGGGGGCGGGAGACGGAGACGGTGACCTGCGCGCCGGCCGGACCGAAGGGGACGCGCTGGGTGTGGACGCGTACCGGGGCGCCCTTCTCGGTCGTGGAGTCGTGCAGGGTGTCCTGCTCCGTACCGCGCGCCACGGCGATGTCGGCGGGCTGGACCTGCACCGGCTGGGAGGAGGCGTCCACACACCGGCTGCCGTCGCGGCCGACGACCTGGACGTAGGCGAAACCGGGGTGGGAGGGCTCGGGAGGGGTCTGGCCGAGGGCGCACCGGTTCAGCGCGTCCTGGACCAGGTTGTTCGGGGCGGAGGTGTTGCGGAGCGAGTTGTCCAGCTCCGCTTCCAGCTGGGCGCGGGTGAGCAGCCAGCAGGCGACGGCCGCCGCCGCGACGGCGACGGCGACGGCGGTGGCGACGAGCATCGCGAGCCGGGAGCGGAGCGGCAGCGTACGCAACCGCCGGGCGAGAGAGGTCACTCGGCGCCGCCGGGTCCGCCGGGTCCGGAGGGTGCGGGGCCGGGTCCGGCGGGGCCGGGGCCGCCGTCGGTACGGAGCGCGTAACCCACCCCGCGCACGGTGTGGACCAGCCGCGGTTCGCCGCCGCTCTCGGTCTTGCGCCGCAGATACATCACGTACACGTCCAGGGAGTTGGAGCTGGGCTCGAAGTCGAAGCCCCAGACGGCCTTCAGGATCTGCTCCCGCGTCAGCACCTGACGCGGGTGGGCGAGGAACATCTCCAGCAGGGTGAACTCGGTACGGGTCAGCTCCACCCGGCGCGTGCCCCGGGTGACCTCGCGCGTCGCCAGGTCCATGCGCAGATCGGCGAAGGACAGGGCGTCGTCCTGCGGCAGCTCCCCGCCCGCCGACCCGGCGTACGAACTGCGCCGCAGCAGCGCGCGGATCCGGGCGAACAGCTCGTCCAGCTCGAAGGGCTTCACCAGATAGTCGTCGGCGCCCGCGTCGAGCCCGGTGACCCGGTCGCCGACCGTGTCGCGCGCCGTCAGCATCAGGATGGGCACGGTCGATCCGCCGGCCCGCAGCCGGCGGGCCGCCGTCAGGCCGTCCATGCGCGGCATCTGGATGTCGAGCACGATCAGATCGGGCTGGTAGACGGCGGCCTTGGCGAGGGCGTCGACACCGTCGACGGCGACCTCGGTGCCGTACCCGTCGAAGGCGAGGGAACGCTGGAGCGCCTCCCGGACGGCGGGCTCGTCGTCGACGATCAGGACGCGCTGCGGATCGCCTTCGGCGGGGCTCATGTCGTCGCTCTCCCTCTGGACGGCTGCGGAAACGGAAGCGGAAACGGCGCGGGCGGGGCCGGGTCCGGGGTCGGCAGGGGCCCCGGACCGCACCCCGGGT
Source organism: Streptomyces sp. NPDC104581 (assembly GCF_055583685.1). NCBI lineage: Bacteria > Bacillati > Actinomycetota > Actinomycetes > Kitasatosporales > Streptomycetaceae > Streptomyces > Streptomyces sp. NPDC104581. Next base: position 102,824 of record NZ_JBVJNN010000021.1, on the reverse strand, counting down.
CTTCAGCCTCGCACGTCGGGTGGGGACTGGGCCGTGTCTTCAAAGTAGCGCCGTCCGCCCGCAGGGCCCGGCCCCCGCCGGGCGTCGCGGGCCGGGCGGGACTTCGAAGAGACGGCCTAGTCGCCGTTCCCGGCGCGGAGCGTGCTCAGGTCGGACTTGACCGTGTTGACCGGGATGGCGAAGCCGAGCCCGACGCTGCCCGCCGACGAACTGTCGCCGCTCGAACCGCTCGCCGAGAACATGGCCGAGTTGATGCCGATGATCTCGCCGTTCATGTTGATCAGCGCGCCACCGGAGTTGCCCGGGTTGAGCGACGCGTCGGTCTGGATCGCCTTGTACGTGGTGGTGGAGGAGCCCTCGTCGCCGTTGAACTGCTGTCCGCCGAACTCGAACGGCCACCGGCCCTCGTCACCGCCCTGCTGCTGCCGCTGACCCTGGCCCTCGTCCTTCGACACGGTGACGTCGCGGTCGAGCGCCGAGACGATACCGCTGGTCACCGTGCCGGTCAGCCCCTCGGGCGAGCCGATCGCCACGACCTCGTCGCCGACCTTCACACTGCCGGAGTCGCCGAGCGCCGCCGTCTTGAGTCCGCTCGCGCCCTGGAGCTTGATGAGGGCGAGATCCTTGTCCGGGCTGGTGCCCACGACGTCCGCGGTGTACGTCTTGCCGGTGCTGAGCTGTACCTTCACCGTCTGCGCGCCCGCGACGACGTGGTTGTTGGTGATGATCTCGCCGTCCCCGGTGATGACCACACCGGAGCCGGTGGACTGTCCGGCGTCCGACTGCGCCTGGATCTCCACTATGGCGGGGGAGACGGCCGCCGCCACACCCGCGACCGTGCCCTTGCTGCTCTGCGAGACGGTCGTGCCGGTGACGGTGCTCGCGGTGGTGCCCGTGGAGTCGTTGGTCAGGGTCGAGGTCAGCGCCGCCGTACCACCGCCGACCACGGCCGCGACGAGCGCGGCGGCGGCGAGCAGCGCGACCGGCCGCCGGGCGCGGCGGGCGTGGCCGGGGGAGTGCGCGGGGGACGCGGATCCCCAGCCCCAGGTGGCGTGCCCGGCCTGCGCGTGGTGGGTGTACGGGGCCTCGGGCGCGTGCCGGCCGTACGGCGCGTCGGAGGCGCCGTACGTGTGCTGCCCGGCGGGCTCGTACGGAGGCGGCGGCGGGTACGACCGGCCGCTGCCGAGGTCCTGCTGGTTCGGGTCTTCGTCGCTGCGACGCTGGTTGTCGGTCATGTCATCGACAATCCGCCCGCTGGATGAGAGCTGTCTGAAGACGTTCTGAGAAGCCCGACAGAACCTCGTATGTCCCATATAAAGGCGGCCCTCGCGGGCCGCCTCCACACGGTCGGGACGGACTCAGAAGCAGCCGCACGAGCGCCGTACGATCAGCGCCGACGGGAACTGCTTCACCCGTTCCCGGCGCGACCCCGCCACCCGCAGCCCGTCGTCCAGCACCAGGTCCACCGCGGCCCGCGCCATCGCGGGCCGGTCCGACGACACCGTTGTCAGCGGAGGGTCCGTGAGACCGGCTTCCTTGACGTCGTCGAAGCCGGCCACCGCCAGCTCGCCCGGCACGTCGATCCGCAGCTCGCGCGCCGCCCGCAGCACACCGATCGCCTGGTCGTCGGTCGAGCAGAAGATCGCCGGCGGCCGGTCGGGCCCGGCGAGCAGCTTCAGCGCGACGTTGTAGGCGTCGTACCGGTTGTAGAGCGCCTTGAACAGCCGCCCCTCCGTCGACAGACCGGCCTCCCGCATCGCCCGCCGCCAGCCCTCGACATGGTCGGTCACCGGGTCACCGACGACCGGCGTGGACTCCACGCCGCCGAGGCACGCCACGTACGGATGACCGTGCTCCAGCAGATGCCGGGTGGCCAGCTGCGCGCCGCCGATGTCGTCGGTGACGACGGCCACGTCGTCGATGCCCTCGGGCCGCTCGTGCAGCAGTACGACGCGGGCGTCCCACGCCTCTATCTCCGCGGCCGCGCGCTCGCTCGGGCCCTGGCTGACCAGGATCAGCCCGGACACCCGCATACCGAGGAAGGCCCGCAGATAGTGGACCTCGCGCTCGTTGCGGTAGTCGGAGTTGCCGACGAGCACCATCTTTCCGCGCTCGGCGGCTGCCTGTTCGACCGCGTGCGCCATCTCCGCGAAGAACGGCTGGCGCGCGTCGGGCACGACGACCCCTATGAGGTCGGTGCGCCGCGACGCCATCGCCTGCGCGACGCGGTCGGGCCGGTAGCCCAACTCCTTGATCGCGGCGAGTACACGCTCGCGCGTGGCCGGGGCGACCGGCCTGGGTCCGTTGTTGATGACATAACTGACGACCGCGGTCGAAGTCCCCGCCAGTCGTGCCACGTCGTCCCGCGTCACCTTGGCCACGCGCGGCAGTCTACGCGTGGTGACCTACCTCCCGGCAGGCCGTACGGCGGCTTCCCGTACCTCGGACGTGTCGGCCGTGTGCGTGCTGTCGTCGGCGGCACCGTCCGCGGGGCCCGCGGCCCTCGCCTTGGCGGCAGCCTCGGCGATGGCCTTCGCCTTCGCCTCCTCCGCCGCGCGCTCGACCTTCTCCGGCGTGACGAAGCGGTAACCGACGTTGCGGACCGTGCCGATCAGCGACTCGTGCTCGGGGCCGAGCTTCGCGCGCAGCCGCCGTACGTGCACGTCGACCGTCCGCGTACCACCGAAGTAGTCGTAGCCCCACACCTCCTGGAGCAGCTGCGCCCGGGTGAAGACCCGGCCGGGGTGCTGCGCCAGATACTTGATCAGCTCGAACTCCTTGAAGGTCAGGTCCAGGACCCGGCCCTTCAGCTTCGCGCTGTAGGTCGCCTCGTCCACCGAGAGATCACCGTTGCGGATCTCCATCGGGGAGTCGTCGGTCGAGATCTGCTGGCGTCCGGTGGCCAGCCGCAGCCGTGCCTCGACCTCGGCCGGGCCCGCTGTGTCGAGCAGGACGTCGTCGATGCCCCAGTCGGCGGTGACGGCGGCGAGGCCGCCCTCGGTCACCACGAGGACCAGCGGGCAGCCGGGTCCGGTGGAGCGCAGCAGCTGGCAGAGCGACCGCACCTGGGGCAGGTCGCGCCGGCCGTCGATCAGGATGACGTCCGCTCCGGGGGTGTCGACCAGGGCCGGTCCCTCGGCCGGGGCCACCCGTACGTGGTGCAGAAGCAGTCCGAGAGCGGGCAGCACCTCCGTCGACGGCTGGAGGGCGTTCGTGAGCAGCAGCAGAGAACTCATCGCTGCCCACCTGCCCGGTTCGGACACCCGTGGTGCGTCTGCGTCATTGGCTCGCCCATTACGTCGGTTCCTCCTCGGTCCCTGCAAGGGGGCACCTCCCGCACCCTGAAACGCGGGGGCGTATGTGGCATCGCCTTCCGTCCCGCGCTCCGGGTCGGAAAGCGCAAAAGGACCCGGGGGCTACATTGCCCGGATCCTCTTCCGGAGCAGAATAACCCAGATGTGCTCAGTGTCAGAGGGCGCGAACAGCGGGTCATCACTTCTCCGGCCCCCTCCGGAGGCGCCGATTGCCGTGGCGGGGCTGGGGATCGGCCATCATGGAGGGCCGGCGGAATCCGGCGGGAAAATTGCCGAGAATTAGATGGAGGAGTACGCCATGGCAGCGGGGACCATCCGCTTCTGGGCCGCGGCCAAGGCGGCGGCGGGTGTCGCCGAGGAGCCGTACGCGGCGGACACCCTGGCCCAGGCACTGGACACGGTGCGGGACAGACACCCCGGTGAGCTGGTGCGGGTGCTCCAGAGGTGTTCGTTCCTCGTCGACGGCGATCCCGTCGGCACCCGTGGGCATGAGACCGTACGGCTTGCCGAGGGCGGCACGGTCGAAGTGCTCCCGCCGTTCGCAGGAGGGTGAACAGCCGAGCATGAGCGACGACCAGTACAACGGGCAGGGCCAGTACAGCGGCCGGTACGACGGACAGCAGGGGTACGCGGGGAGTCACGGCTCCGAGCCGTATCAGCAGGACTACGCGCAGCAGCAGTACCAGCAGCAGGCACCGCGGCAGCACTACCAGCAGCAGCCGTACCAGGAACCGTCCGACGGGCAGGACGCGCAGACCTGGGAGGGCCAGACCTGGGACACCCGGTACCAGCCACAGGTCCAGCACCAGCACCAGCACCAGCCGCAGCCGTACTCCCCGCAGCCGCAGTCCCAGCCCCACCCCCACCCCCAGTCGGCCGCCGCCGACACCGCCTATCTGCCGCAGCAGTCAGGCGCCCATCCGCTGCCCCCCGAGGTCCCGGCTCCCGGACAGCAGCCCTACGGCACCCCGGCCGGCCCGGCACCGGCGCCCGCTCACGTGCCCGCCGCTCCCGCGGCCCCGGCCGCCGACAGCTACGGCGCTCCCACCACCATGGGCAACGCCCGCATCACCGACGCCCAGCGCGCCCGCGCCGAGGGCCGGTCGCCGATCATCCCGCCCGGCATCCAGCCCGCCGGGCTCACCGCCGTACTGGCCCTGCTGCTCGCGGGCGGCGCCGCCGTCGGACCGTGGGCGCTGGCCGTCCCGCTGGTCGTCCTCCAGGCGGTCACCGCCGCGGGCTGGTTCCGGCTCAACGGCATGTGGCCCGCCCGCCAGGGCATCGCACTCGCCTTCGCGGGCGCGCTCGTCGCCGACGCGGCCGTCCTCTCGGTCGGCGACGACCACGCGCTGGCCGCGATCCTCGGCACCCTCGGTGCCTGGGTGCTGCTGACGGTCGTCCTGCAACTGCGCAGCTACGCGAGCGCCGACGAACGGATGCAGGGCCTGATGGCCACCGTCGCCTCCGCCGCGCTCGCCATCATCGCCACCGGGGGTCTCGCCGCCGTGCCGGACGCCGTGACGGTGGGCGCGGTGGCCGTGGCCGCCGCGACCGTCGCCCGCGCGCTCCCGCTGCCCGGCGCCGTCTCGGTCGTGGTCGCGCTCGCGGCCGGCGCGGGTGCCGGTGCCGCGGCGGGCGGACTGACGGACCTCGGCGGCCAGGGCGCGCTGCTCGGCCTCGGTGCCGGGGTGTGCGCGCTGATCGGCCTGCGGGTGGCCAGCTACGACTACCCGTCGCGCTTCGTGCACATGACGGCCGGGGTGGCGCTGCCGCTGACGGTCGCGGTCCCCGCGATCTACCTGCTGGGACGGGCCCTTTGAGCCCGTCCGGTGGCTGAGGACGGACCGGCCCGGGGACTCGACGGGGACCCGCCCCCCGGGCCCGTCGGACAACCGTCCCGGTAACGCCCCAGGAACCGAACCGCCGCTCCGGGCGTCGACCCATTAGGCTCACGGCGTCACGGGGGCTGGGCCGGTACGACCAGGGTGGGGGACACCGAGCAATGCGCGCACTGCGAATTCTGCTGATCTTCGTCGTGATCCTCGGCGGGCTGTTCGTCGCCGCCGACCGGGCCGCGGTGCACTTCGCCGAGACCGAGGCGGCGAGCAAGATCAAGAGCAGTCAGGGTCTCGGCCGCGAGCCCGAGGTCTCGATCAAGGGCTTCCCCTTCCTCACCCAGGTGGCGAACTCGAAGCTGAACGAGATCGAGGTCAGCATCGGCGGGATAACCGCCACCACCGAGGGCCGTGAGGTCGAGGTGACCGAGGTGCGGGCCGAACTGCGGGACGTGAAGGTGAACAGCACCTTCTCGTCGGCGGTCGCGGGCAGCGCGGAGGGCTCCGCCCTGATCTCGTACGAGGACCTCACCAAGTCGGCGCCGAAGGGCGCGACGGTCGGTTACGCCGGGCCGGAGCGGGCGGCGAAGGGGCAGGTCAAGGTCTCGGGGCCACTGGGCGATCTGGTGGAGGGCGCGGGCATCGACGTGCCGGACGCCCTCAAGGGGCTGCTGCGGGACGACTTCACGACGTACAGCACCGTCTCCCTGGAGGGCGGCGACAAGGTCCGGCTGCGCGCGGAGGACCTGCCGACCCTGCCGGTGCCGGGTGTCGGCGACAAGCTGAAAGAGGTCGTCGACTACGACCTGACGATCGACGGGCTGCCGTCGACCATCACGCTCGACAAGGTCACGGCGACTGAGGACGGTCTGCGGTTCTCGGGCACGGGCCAGGACGTGGACCTCACCGGCTGACGGCGCGGGCCCTCCGGCCCGGACTCTCCGAAAGGCCGGGCGGCCGTCCCCCACGGCGGTCCCACAGCAGCGCCCCACGGCAGTCCCACGACCTCACGACCCCGCGCCCGGGCGGCCCGTTCCACCCCTCTCCGTATCGTGAGACGCAGATGTCCACCTCGTAGATGGAACGGCGGTGCGTCGGCCGCGGGCCCCGGCCCGGGGCCGCCGGGAACGCCCATTGGTCCCGTATCTCGGACGATCCTGTCTCACGATTCGACACGCCGGTGACATCGCACCGTATCCGTCCTTACGATCGGACGCATGCAGTGCTTCATCAGCGGTCTCCAGCAGCGGGGACAGGCGAACCTCACGAAGCGGCGGGCAGTCGACCTGTGCCGCGTCGCCGCCATGCTCTGTCGCACCGCCTGAGCGGGACACGTCCGCCCCGCCCCCTCTCTCCGGCCCTTCGACCATGTCAGGGCCACCCCGTGCCGTACGCAGCCCGCCGCGCCCCCGTGCCCGGAAGGCGCCGCCGCCCGCACCACCCGCCGCACACTGCCCCGGAGGAGAACACATGAGCCGCAGCGACGTCCTGGTAGACGCCGACTGGGTCGAGGCCCACATCGACGACCCGAAGGTCGTCATCGTCGAGGTCGACGAGGACACCTCGGCGTACGAGAAGAACCACATCCGTAACGCCGTGCGCATCGACTGGAAGCAGGACCTCCAGGACCCCGTGCGGCGTGACTTCGTCGACCAGGAGGGCTTCGAGAAGCTCCTGTCCGCGAAGGGCATCGGCAACGACGACCTCGTGATCCTCTACGGCGGCAACAACAACTGGTTCGCGTCCTACGCCTACTGGTACTTCAAGCTCTACGGCCACGAGGGCGTCAAGCTCCTCGACGGCGGCCGCAAGAAGTGGGAGCTGGACTCGCGCGACCTGGTCGACGCGGTGCCCGAGCGCCCGGCCACGCAGTACAAGGCCAAGGCCCAGGACACGTCCATCCGCGCCTTCCGTGACGACGTCGTCGCCGCGATCGGCAGCCTCAACCTGGTCGACGTGCGCTCGCCCGACGAGTTCAGCGGCAAGCTGCTCGCCCCGGCGCACCTCCCGCAGGAGCAGTCGCAGCGCCCCGGCCACGTGCCGAGCGCCCGCAACATCCCGTGGTCGAAGAACGCCAACGACGACGGCACCTTCAAGTCGGACGACGAGCTCAAGGCCCTCTACGAGGAGGAGCAGGTCGACCTGGCGAAGGACACCATCGCCTACTGCCGCATCGGTGAGCGCTCCGCGCTCACCTGGTTCGTCCTGCACGAGCTGCTGGGCCAGGAGAACGTCAAGAACTACGACGGCTCGTGGACCGAGTACGGCTCCCTCGTCGGCGTGCCGATCGAGCTCGGCGCCAACAAGTAGTCCAGCCCGCGCGACACCGTCCCGCGAGACCACCTGCCTGACCCGGAGGACAGATCCCATATGTGCGGAGCGAAGGCCGGCGGCCCGGACGCCTCGGCGATCAAGCCCGGTGAGACCACCATCCAGGGTTCCGTGACCCGTGACGGCGAGCCCGTCACCGGCTACGTGCGCCTGCTGGACTCGACCGGAGAATTCACCGCCGAGGTGCCGACCTCGGCGACCGGACAGTTCCGCTTCTACGCGGCCGAGGGCACGTGGACCGTGCGCGCGCTCGTGCCGGGCGGTACGGCGGACCGCACGGTCGTCGCCCGGACGGGTGGGCTGGCCGAGGTGGCCATCGCGGTCTGAGGCCGGTTCCGCGGCGGCACCGCCGCGGCCCTGCCGAGCGGGGCACGAGCGGCCGGAGGACCGCACCCCAGGGGGTTGGACGCTTCCTGAGACGGGGTGCGGTCCTCCGTGCCAGTCGTAAGCTCGATGTATGTACACGCGACGCCGTCGCCGTTACTTCGTGCTGATGGGCGGATGCATCGTCCTCTTCGTCAGCGCCTGGGCGTTCGTGCGCCTGTGGTCGGTGCCGGCGGCGATCGGGATGTGTGTGGTGGCGATGGTCATCCCCCCGGTCGCGGCGATGATCGCGAACGCGCGCGGCCCGGACGACCGCTGGTGGGACGACGCGTCGGGCGACCCCGAGTCCGACGAGTGGTGGGACGAGCTGGACGGCAGGAAGAAACCACCGCGGAAATGACGCCGTCGGCACACGCCGGACAGCTCGGGCGCCGCGCCGCGCAGTACGCCTCAGTACACGAGTGCCTGCGCGTCGTCGGCCATCGCCTCGCTGACGAAGACCTGGGCGCCCGCGATCCGCACACCCTCCAGCACGTCGTCCTCCGCGATCCCGCGGCGTGCCGCGCACTGTGTGCAGAGCGTGATCCGGCCCGCCGACTGGATCGACTCGATCAGGTCCGGCAGTGGCGCGGCGTGCGGCAGTTCAAATTCGGCGGCCCGGCCCGGCAGGGCGAACCACGCGGACTCACCGGTCAGCCAGAGGGAGACCTCCACACCGCTGGCCGCGGCGACCGCCGCCACGGTGAACGCCTGGGAGCAGCGCTCGGGGGCGTCGGCGCCGGCGGTTACCTTGATCACGAGCTTCTTCGCCATGCCCCGAACTGTAATGCGCTGTCATGCGCGCCCGCGCGGCCCCGTCGGCGCGCCGTCCCGGGCCGGGAACGCGCCTCGGTGCCCCCGGCCACCTCGCAGCGAACCGCCGCGTCCCCACCCATTACGCTGGGGACCGGCCCCGCACCGCCCCGACGCTCTCCGAGGAGCACCCTGTGCTTGAGACCTTCTTCTCCGCCCTGCTCGCCCTGATCGCGGTCGCGATCCTGGCGTTCACCGTGCTGGTCGTGAAGAAGCTCTACCAGGGCCAGAACTGACCGGGGCCGGTCCCACGGCCCTCCCGCCCCCGCCCATTCGACCTCCTACAGATCGCCTGAGCCGCTCATGATCGAGATTCCGTCCGACCTGAATCCGGGCCTCGTCCCGCTCGCCTTCCTCCTCGGCGACTGGGAGGGCGTGGGTGTCTTCGACTTCCCCGGTGAGGAGAAGGCCAACTTCGGCCAGGAGGTCTCCTTCAGCCACGACGGCCGGGACTTCATCGAGTACACCTCGCACACCTGGGCCCTGGACTCCGACGGCGAGAAGATCCGCCCCATCGAGTCGGAGTCCGGCTACTGGCGCATCGACGAGAACCGCAAGGTCGAGGTCGTCATGGTGCGTGACCAGGGCATCGTGGAGATCTGGTACGGGGAGCTGGCCGACCAGAAGCCGCAGATCGACCTCGTCACGGACGCGGTCGCGCGTACGGCGTCCGCCGGCCCGTACAACGGCGGCAAGCGGCTCTACGGCTATGTGAAGAGCGATCTGATGTGGGTCGGCGAGAAGTCCACCCCCGAGGTCCCGCTGCGCGCGTACATGTCGGCGCACCTCAAGAAGGTCGTCACGCCGGAGCAGGTCGCGGCCTGGGCGAAGGATCTGGGCGATCTGCCGGACGACGGAATCGCGTTCTTCAAGTAGGCGCTGCCTACACTGGGCGCGTGGTGAGCACCGACTGGAAGAGTGACCTGAGGCGGCGAGGCTACCGCCTGACCCCGCAGCGCCAGCTTGTCCTCGAAGCCGTCGACACCCTGGAGCACGCGACGCCGGACGACATCCTGTGCGAGGTGCGCAGGACCGCGTCCGGTGTGAACATCTCCACCGTGTACCGGACGCTGGAGCTGCTGGAGGAGCTGGGCCTCGTCTCGCACGCGCATCTGGGGCACGGTGCGCCGACGTACCACCTCGCGGACCGGCACCACCACATCCATCTGGTCTGCCGGGACTGCACCGACGTCATCGAGGCGGATGTCTCCGTCGCCGCCGACTTCACCGACAAGCTGCGCGAGATGTTCGGTTTCACGACGGACATGAAGCACTTCGCGATCTTCGGCACGTGCCGCGACTGCACCACCCGTGCGGCGAGCGGCGAATCCTGAGCCGGTCGTACGCTTGTCGTCATGCAGCGACACTCAACGACCAGTCCACTCCTCTCCCTGCCCGGTGCCGTGGCCGCCGAAGGGCAGGACGAAGGTGTCGCCGCGCACTACGGCGATCTGTTCCGCGAACAGCGCGCCCTCGCCGACGGCCGGGGCCTGGTGGACCTCTCCCACCACGGCGTCGTCACCGTCACCGGCGAGGACCGGCTCAGCTGGCTCCATCTGCTGATCACCCAGCACGTCAGCGAGCTGCCCGCGGGCCGGGCGACCGAGGCGCTGATCCTCTCCGCGAACGGCCACATCGAGCACGCGCTGTATCTCGTGGACGACGGCGAGACGGTGTGGGCACATGTCGAGCCGGGCACGCGGGAGGCGCTGATCGCCTACCTGGAGTCGATGAAGTTCTTCTACCGCGTGGACGTCGCCGACCGTACGGACGACTTCGCCGTGGTCCACATCCCCGCCGGGTCGATCGCCGGGACGCCGGAGGGGTCCGTGGTCCGGGAGACGCCGTACGGCAGGGACGTCTTCCTGCCGCGCGCCGACCTGGAGTCGTACGCGCGGGAGAACGGCCCGCCGGCCGGGATCCTCGCGTACGAGGCCCTGCGCGTCGAGGGGCACCGGCCGCGGCTGGGCTTCGAGACCGACCACCGGACCATCCCGCACGAGCTGGGTCTGATCGGCAGCGCCGTCCATCTGGAGAAGGGGTGCTACCGGGGGCAGGAGACCGTGGCGCGCGTCCACAACCTGGGGAAGCCGCCGCGCAGGCTGGTCTTCCTGCACCTGGACGGCAGCGAGGTGGTGCTCCCCGGACACGGCACGCCCGTACGGCTCGCCGCCGACGGCGAGGAGGGCCGCCAGCTCGGTTTCGTCACGACGTCGACCCGCCACCACGAGCTGGGGCCGATCGCGCTGGCGCTGGTCAAGCGCAATGTGCCGGTGGACGCGCCGCTGATGGCGGGGAACACGGCGGCGTCGCAGGAAGTGGTCGTGGAGTCCTGACTCCGCCGCCGGGCGCCACGGGCGAGGCGTGAGGCGTGAGGTGCTCGCACCTGACATGCCACGTCCCGCTCCTCACCACCTCCCGTCTCACATCTCCAACTGCACCGTGAACGGGCCGTGGTTCGTGAGCGAGACACGCATGTCCGCCCCGAACCGGCCCGTCCCGACGGTCGCCCCCAGTTCACGCAGCCGCGCCACGACCTCGTCCACCAGCGGTTCGGCCACCTCGCCCGGTGCCGCCGCGTTCCAGGTGGGGCGGCGGCCCTTGCGGGCGTCCCCGTAGAGAGTGAACTGCGAAATCACCAGGAGCGGGGCGTTCGCCTCGGAACAGGACTTCTCGCCCTCCAGGATCCGCAGCGTCCAGAGTTTGCGGGCCAGTTGGGCCGCCTTCTCCTTCGTGTCCCCGTGGGCGACTCCCACCAGCACACACAGTCCCTCGCCGACGATCTCGCCGACCGTCTCGACACCCGAATCCGTCACCACGGCGACGCTCGCGCCGTCGACCCTCTGCACCACTGCTCGCATACGGCCCAACCTATCCGGGCCCTGTTCGGGTCCCGTCCGGCGCCCATCCAGGGCCGAACGGGTGCAGATCGCCTGCATGTGCACGTGCAGGAGTGGCACGATGCAGACAGGCGGAGCGAGGGGAAGTAAGCACGTATGAGCACATCTGGTGCCGGGCAGTCGCCCGGTCCTGTACCGATCATCGGCGGCACGGCGTCCGGCGACCTCGCCGCGGCGGGTGCCGGTGCGGCGACGGTCCGGCCCCCCGCACAGCGGGCCACGGGCGGTGAGAACGCCCTGCGGCTCCCCGAGTTGCGTGCTCTGCGCCGGGACGCGACGCGGGACGAGGCCGACCTCAGCTATCTGCGCCGGCTGCTCCAGGGCCGCATCGACATCCTGCGGGCCGAGCTGGCGCGCCGGTCGGCGCCCGAGACGCCCGTCGTGGACCGGCTCTCCGAGATCCTGGCCGACACCCCGTCGCTCCACCGGTCCTCCGCACGGCATGTGACTCTTTCCACACCGCGGAACGAGGAGTTCCGGCTGCTCGCCGCCGAGGCGCTCGCCGAGGTGGAGCTGTCCGACCTGGAAGCCCGTACGGATGGGGAGTTGGCCGCCGCGATGGGGCGGCTGGTCCTCCATGAGCAGCAGATTTCGAAGCGCCGGCACGATCTCCAGCGGACGGCGGACGAGTGCAGCGCGGAGATCGCCCGCAGGTACCGTGAAGGCGAAGCACAAGTAGACGACCTGCTCACGTAACGCCGTGGCTGCCTTCCGGAGCGGTCCCCGCCCGGAAGGCCCGTTGATGACGACCCGCAGGAAGACGACGCCCACGACCGGGGCGGCCACCGCCACCACTCACCCCGCCACCAGCGCCACCACCGGCCCCGCCACCGTCGCGGCGGCCGGGGCCGCGACGGAGGGCGCCACCCGGTCCCCGGTCCTCGCGGAGGTCGTGCGGTCCGGCTTCGTCGAGGGCAGGCACCGCGGCTCGCTGGTGCTGCTCGCGGCCGACGGCAGCGTGGAGTTCGCGCTCGGCGACCCGGACGCACCGGTCTTCCCCCGCTCCAGCAACAAGCCCCTCCAGGCCGCCGCCGTGCTGCGCGCCGGGGTCGAACTGTCCGGTGAACGACTCGCGTTGGCGGCGGCGAGCCACTCCGGCGAGGACTTCCACCTCACCCTCGTACAGAAGATGCTCGCCGAGTCCGGGCTGACGGCGGACGATCTGCTGAATCCGGCCGACCTGCCGCTGGACCGGGTCGAGGCCGAGGCGTACCTCGCGGCGGGGCGCATCCGGGACCGCGTCACCATGAACTGCTCCGGCAAGCACGCGGCGATGCTCGCCGCCTGTGTGCGCAACGACTGGCCGCTGGACACGTATCTGGAGCCGTCCCACCCGTTGCAGCGGCTCGTGGCCACGGTGGTCGAGGAGGTGTCGGGGGAGCGGGTCTCGGCGGTCGGTACGGACGGCTGCGGTGCCCCGCTGATGGCCGTCAGCCTCACCGGACTCGCCCGCGCCTTCCGCCACTTCGTCCTCGCCGCGCCGGGCACGGCCGAGCGCCGGGTGGCGGACGCGATGCGGGCGCACCCGTCGTACGTCGCCGGCACGCGCAGGGCCGACACCTGGCTGATGCGCGAGGTGCCGGGCGCGCTGTCGAAGATGGGCGCGGAGGCGGTGCAGGCGGTGGCGCTGGAGGACGGCCGCGCGCTGGCGTTCAAGGTGGACGACGGCGGGCTGCGCGCGCTCGGGCCGGTGCTGGCGAGGGCGCTGGGGCTGCTGGGGGTCGAAGGACCGGTGCTCAAGCGCATCGGCCGGGCGCCGCTGCTGGGCGGCGACGCGGAGGTCGGCGGGGTGCGCGCGGCGTTCTGAGCGCTCGCGCCCCGGACCGTGGGCCCTGGGCGGAAATCAGCAGGACTTTCCGCCCCGCCTGTGTTTAGCGTACGAGCATGGCCATCGACGTCCGTGTGATCAGCGAATCCGACCTCCCCGCCTGGCTCCGCGCCCTGAACACCGGCTTCCTGAGGCCGCCCACCGTGAGCGAGGAGGCCGTCGCGGACCGCGGGGCGTACATGGACACCCGGCGTATGAGGGGCGCGTTCGACGAGGGCCGCTGTGTCGCGACGTACCGCACCTTCCCGCAGGAGCTGACCGCCGTCGGCGGCGCCCCGCTGCCGTCCAGTGCCATCTCCAACGTCACGGTCTCGGCCACGCACCGCCGCCGCGGTCTGCTCAGCCGGATGATCGGCGACGACCTGGCGGAGGCCAAGGAGCGCGGCGACGTCGTGTCCACGCTGATCGCGGCGGAGTACCCGATCTACGGGCGGTACGGCTTCGGCCCGGCCGCCTGGATCACCGACTGGTCGATCGACGTGCCGCGCGCCGGCCTCGACCCGCGCGCCTCCGGTCAGCCGGACGACGGCGGCCGGGTCGACCTGGTCGACGCCTCGGACGTGGTGAAGCTGGGCCCCGAACTGCACGAGCGGCTGCGCTCGCTGAGGCACGGCGTGATCAGCCGCAACGAGCGCTGGTGGCGGGTCCACACGGGCACGGCCATCTCGTACGGCGCACCGTGGACCGAGCCCTTCTACGCGGTGTACCGCTCGGCGTCGGGCGAGGTGGAGGGCCTGCTGACGTACAAGGCGGACGAGGTGTGGGGCGACGCCAAGCAGCCGCTGAACACGGCGACGGTGCTCGACGCGATCGCCGTGACGACGGCGGCGGAGCGCGCGCTGTGGCGCTACGTCTGCTCGGTCGACTGGATCACCACGGTCCGCACCGGCTACCGCGCCCCCGACGACCTGGTCCCCTTCTTCCTCCCGGACCCGCGTGCGGCCAGGATCGTCACGCAGGCGGACTTCCTGTGGGTGCGGATCCTCGACACCGTACGCGCGCTGGAGTCCCGCACGTACGCGACCTCCGGCACCCTGGTCCTGGACATCCACGACCGCGCGTCCCTCGCCTCGGGCCGCTACCTCCTGGACGCGACGCCCACGGGCGCGACCTGTACCCCGACGACACGGTCAGCCGATCTGACGCTGGACGTGCGGGAGTTGGGCGCGCTCTACCTGGGCGACGAATCGGCGGTCCGGCTGACGGCGCTGGGTACGGTGACGGAGGAGAAGCCCGACGCGGCCTCCCGCACGGACACCCTGCTCCGCACCTCCCGCCGCCCCTGGTGCCCGGACGTGTTCTGAGCGGCGGCAGGCCGAAGCGCCCTGTGATGATCGGTGACTCCCGGAGTGAACGCCCCGCCCCGGCGCCCTCTCACGCCGTCCGGTTCCTGAACAGCCGGCCCGACATGGCCGCCGCCGTCAGGAGGATTCCCGTGCACCAGGCCAGGGCCACCCATGGGGCGGAGCCCACCGGTTCGTCGAGGAGGAGGCCGCGGAGGGATTCGATCACGGGGGTGACCGGCTGGTTGTAGGCGAAGCCGTGGAGCCAGGACGGCATCGTGGCGATCGGGGCGAACGTGCTGCTCGGGTAGGTCAGGAACATCATGAAGAAGGAGAAGGCGCCCGCCGCCTCCGGGGACCGGGTCAGCAGGCCCACCGCCGCCGCCAGCCAGGAGATCGCCACGATGAAGGCGAGCAGCAGGCCCGCCGCCGCGAGGGCGGCCGGGACGGTCGGGGCCGGGCGGAAGCCGATCAGCAGGGCCACGCCGAGGACCAGGACCGTCGAGACGATGTTGCGGACGGTGCTCGACGCGACATGCCCGGCCAGGAACGCGGCGCCGCCGACATCGAGCGAGCGGAGGCGGTCGATGATGCCGCCCTTCATGTCCTCGTTGACGCTCACCGCCGTGCCGGAGGAGCCGAAACCGGCGCAGAGCAGCAGGACACCGGGCACGACGTAGGAGACGTACGGCGCGCCCGTGCCGGTCTCGATGGCGCCGCCGAAGAGATAGACGAAGATCAGCATCAGCATGACCGGCAGCATGAGCGAGGTGAAGACGGCGTCGCCGTTGCGGCTGCTGAGCCGGACCGAACGGGCCGTCATGACAAGGGTGTTGTTCAGTGCGCGGCCCGCCGGGGCCGTCGTCGCCGTGTCAGACATGGGTCGGCTCCTCGCTGGTCAGGGCGTCGGTGCCGCTGCCGGTGCTCCCGGCGGTGGTGACGGTGGTGGGGGTGGTGACGGTGCCGGGCGTACGGGCGGCGCCCCGGCCCGTCAGGGCCAGGAACACGTCGTCCAGCGTCGCGCTGTGCACCGCGAAGCTCACGATGTCGCGGCGCGCCGGATCGATCTCGTCCAGCAGCGCCCGTACCCGCGCCGCCGTGCCGTCCGTCGGCAGGCCGAGCGTGAGCGTGTCGGGGGAGCGCCGTACGGCGAGCGGCGCGAGTCGTCCGTACGCCGCCGCGTCGGCGGCCACCAGGTCGAGGCGGTGTCCGGAGACCCGTGCCTTCAGCTCCGGTGCCGTGCCCTCGGCGACCAGCCGGCCGCCGTCGAGTACGGCGATCCGGTCCGCCAGCTGGTCGGCCTCCTCCAGGTACTGGGTGGTGAGGAAGACCGTGGAGCCGCCCGCCGACAGCTCTCGCACCACCTGCCACAGCTCCTGGCGGCTGCGCAGGTCGAGCCCGGTCGTCGGCTCGTCGAGGAAGATGACCTCGGGCTCGCCGACCAGCCCGGCGGCCAGATCGAGCCGCCGCCGCATACCGCCCGAGTACGTACGGGTGAGCCGCCGCCCCGCGCCGGTGAGGTCGAACCGCTCCAGCAGATCCGCGGCCCGGCGGCGCGCGTCCGCGCGTGACAGGCCGTGGAGGCGCGCCATCATGCGCAGGTTCTCCTCGCCGGTCTGCTTCTCGTCGACCGAGGCGAACTGGCCGGTCAGGCTCACGGCCCGGCGTACCAGGCGCCGCTGGGTCCGTATGTCGTGACCCGCCACCCGGGCCGTGCCGCCGTCGGCGTCGGCGAGCGTGGCCAGGATCCGTACGGCGGTGGTCTTCCCGGCGCCGTTCGGGCCGAGGAGGGAGAAGACCGTGCCGCGTTCGACGGTCAGGTCGATGCCGTCGAGTACTTTCACCCGCTCGTCCCCGCGGCCGTAGGACTTCTCCAGCCCGATGGCGCTGATGGCTCGTCTCTGGGGGCTCATGGCCACCGCTCCTCCGTTGCGCGTCATGGGCCCGACGCTTTATGCGTAACCCTTACGCTTGATGTGTAAGGGTTACGCATAACTAGGATGGCGTCAAGGCGGGAGCGGCGGTACGAGCGGGGGAAGGCGGAGGCGCGGACGTGACGGACGAGAGCGCGGACCAGGGCACGGGCGACAACGCGGGCGGCCGTGTGGGCGGGGGTACGCGCGACGGCGGCGGCGACGCCGGTACGGGGCTGCCGCCCAGCATCGAAGCCGCCTGGGGACTGCGCGAACGCCCGGCGAAGGGGCGCAAGCCCGGTCTCACCCTGGCGCGGATCGTCGACACGGCCGTCACCGTCGCCGCCACCGAGGGGCTGCCCGCCGTCTCCATGGGCCGGATCGCGAAGAAGCTCGGCGTCTCGCCGATGTCGCTCTACCGCTACGTGGGCGCCAAGGACGAGCTGTACGTACTGATGCAGGAGGCGATCATCGGCGATCCGCCGGCGCCGCCCGCACCGGGCACCGACTGGCGTACGGCGCTGACGGAGTGGGCGTGGGAGATACGCCGCACCTGCCAACGCAACCTGTGGGCGCTCCGTATCCCCATCTCCAGCCCACCCGCCACACCCCGGATGGTCGCCTGGTGGGAGTGGGGGCTGGTCGCCCTGGAGGGGACCCGGCTCGACTGGGGCGAGAAGCTGTCGGTGGTCCTGATGGTCAACGGCTATGTGCGGCACGAGGCGACCCTGATGGCGGACCTGGCCGCCGCCGTCGAGGCGAGCGGCAGAACGGCGGAGGCCGTACTCGCCGGATACGGGCACACCCTCCAGAAGCTGGCCGATCCGGCGCGCTTCCCGTCCGTCGCGGAGATGCTGGCGGCGGGGGTGATGGAGGCGCCGGAGGAACCGGAGAGCCCCGACCACGAGTTCGTCTTCGGTCTTGAGCGCATGCTGGACGGCATCGATCTGCTGGTGCGCGAGCGGGGCGGGGACAGCGGAGTCGGCGGCGGGCCCGGCGCGGACGCGGGCGGGCGCTGTGGCGAAAAGGGCCCGGAACCCGTCGCATAAGGTGCGCGGGTGGATCATCTCTACTCGACGCGCGGCGGGCGGGTACGGGGCCGCCGCGCCGCTCCCGGTGTGGTCGCGGTGCTCGGAATTCCCTACGCCGCCCCGCCGTTCGGCCCCCACCGCTTCAAGTCGCCCCGGCCCGCGCCCGCCTGGCACGGCGTACGGGAGTGCGTCGGCCACGGGCCGATCGCGCCGCAGTCGGCGGAGCTGCCCGGTATGCCGGCGTGGTCACCGGGCGACGAGGACGTGCTGAATCTCAACGTCTGGACGCGTGAGGGAGGAGGCGGGGCGGAGGGCGCGGGCGCGCGGCCCGTGCTCGTCTGGATCCACGGTGGCGCCTACACCTTCGGCGCCTCCGCGCAGCCGGACTTCGACGGTACGGCCCTGGTCCGCGCCGGACTGGTCGTCGTCACCCTCAACTACCGGCTCGGTTTCGAGGGCTTCGGGCATGTCCCGGGCTCGGACGTCCCCGGCTCGGACATCCCCGGGAACCGTGGTCTGCTCGACCAGATCGCCGCCCTTGAGTGGGTGCGCGACAACATCGCGGCCTTCGGCGGCGACCCGGCCAACGTGACCGTCGCCGGGCAGTCGGCGGGAGCGACGTCCGTCGCCTGTCTGACGGTGATGGACCGGGCGCGCGGACTGTTCCGCCGCGCCGTCGCCCACAGCCTGGTCGGCCCGGTCCACCAGCCCCGGCACGCCGCCGGGACCACGCGCCGTGTCGCCGCCGCCGCGGGGGTCGCGGCCACCGCCGATGCGCTGGCGACGGTGTCCCCGTACGACCTGGTCCGCGCGTCCGACCAGGTCGTCGCCGACCTCCGCGCCGACCCGGCGGAGGGCGCGCGCCACTACGACCCGGTGCTGTACGGCCCCGTCGCTGACGGCGTCCTGCTGCCCGCCGACCCCCTCGCCGTCGGTCCGGCGGACCACGCCGACATCGACCTGCTGGTCTGCCACACGACCGAGGAGTACTGGCTGCTGGACGCGGTCGGCAGCAGCAAGAGGATCACGACGGACCGTCAACTGGACCAATTCGCGGCGGACTTCGGGCTGCCCGGCGATCTCGTACCGGCGTACCGGGCGCTGATGCCGGACGCGCCGGCGCCCGACCTGTACCTCGCGATCTACGGCGACATGTCCTTCGGCGAGTACAGCAGCCGGTTCGCCGACCGCCACGCCGCCGCCCCGGGCGGCACCGGCCGGACGTATCTGTCGCGCTTCGCCAGGCGGCGCGTCACGGGGAGCGGAGTCGTACGGCCCTGGCACTGCGCCGACGTCCCCTTCGCCTTCGGCACCGTCGCCGACCCCCGGCTCGCCTTCCTCATCGGCGGGCCGCCGCTCCCCGAGGACCACGAGCTGTCGCACCGCATGGTGCGGGCGTGGGCGGACTTCGCCGCGACCGGGGACCCGGGCTGGCAGCCGCTCGACCCGGACGGCGGGCCGCAGCAGGTGCGGATCTGGGGCGAGGAGGCCGGGGAGGGAGTCGGGGAGGGGACCGGCGCAGATCCGCACGGCGCCTTCCGCGCGGCGTGGCGGTCGGCCGACTACGCGCACATCCACCCCTGACAGGATGGGCACATGACCGAGATCCGCACGCCCCGCCTCCTCCTCCGCCGCTGGACCGACGCGGACCTCGCCCCGCTGGCCGAGATCGAGTCGGACCCCGAGGTCATGCGCTGGATCGGCGACGGCTCGGTCCGCGACCTCGACGGGACCGCCGAGGACATCGAGCGCTGGGAGGAGGAGTGGGACGAGGAGGGCTTCGGGCTCTTCGCGGTCGAGCTGCTCGCCTCCGGCGAACTCATCGGCGCCGTCGGCCTCTCCGTGCCCGTCGAACCGCCCGAGGTGCGCTCCGACGTGGAGATCAGCTGGCGGCTCGGCACCCCTTTCTGGGGGCAGGGCTACGCCTCCGAGGCCGCCCAGGCCGTGCTGGAGTTCGCCCTCCAGGACCGGGGGCTCGACCGCGTCGTCGCCGTGAACCGGCCCGGCAACGAGCGGTCGGGGAACGTGCTGCGCAAGCTGGACCTGGTCCTCGACCGGGAGACGAAGCACCCCGAGTACGGCTTCGCGCTGCACATCCACTCCATCGACCTCACCGAGTACGTGGCCTGAACAGCGCGAGCGCCGCGGCGGACGTCACCGCGGACCCGGCCACGCGCCCGGCCGGGGGCTACCTCCGCCAGAACAGGTGGTGCGTGACACCGCTCGGGCTCGGGACGACCTCCAGGTGGAACCGGTCGAGCAGCTCGTCCGGTGACTCCCAGAGGTGCAGGCCGGTGCCGAGTTCCACCGGTGAGACCGCCACGTGCATCGTGTCGACCAGGTCGGCGGCGAGGAACTCCCGGATGGTGGTGACCCCGCCGCCGAGCCGTACGTCCTTGCCGTCCGCCGCCGCCCGCGCCTGTTCGAGGACCGCGGCCGGGTCGCCGTCGACGAAGTGGAACGTGGTGTCGGAGAGCGTGATCGAGGGGCGTACGTGGTGGGTCAGGACGAACACCGGGGTGTGGAACGGGGGTTCGCCGCCCCACCAGCCTTGCCAGTCGTGGTCCTGCCAGGGCCCGCGCTGGGGGCCGAACTTGTTCCGGCCCATGATCTCGGCGCCGATGTTGTGCGCGAAGTCCCGCGTGAAGTAGTCGTCGAGACCGCGGCTGCCGCCGGGGTCGGTCCGCATGGGCCAGCTCGCCGTGGCGCCGGCCCAGGCGAACAGCTGCCCGGGATCGACGTGGCCGAACGGCCTGTCGAGACTCTGGTGCTCACCGGCACCGATTCCGTCACTGGAGACGCTGAAGTTCATGACTCTCAGCAGCTGACCCATGATTTTCTCCTCGTCCGGTCCTGTCGCGTCCATGTGTGGGCGAAGCGCTCCACAACAGGACGTCGAACGGGACATGGCCGGATCGACAGCGGCCGGCGGATTCCTTCCCGGCATTCCTACCGCGAAGCCGCCGCGTGATCCGTCAGAACCTCCGTGATCACATGCCGCTGGTTCCTCGCGAGTACCGGATTCGTGCGGAGTCCCCCGGCGTGGGCCGCGACGAGCCTGGTCGCCGCTCCGACCGGTTCGGCGAGGCCGTGATCGGAGCCGCCGAGGTCATGATCGAGGTCAGCGGTCGCGCGACGGAGCGCTGCTCGCCGGGCGACCGGCGGGCACGGCGAACAGGGCGCCGCGCGCCCCGTACCACCCCGCACACGCCCCTGACGTGCGCCGCAGGGCGGAAATCCCGAGCCATGACCGGGCCGACGCCGGGTAGCGTGCGTACATGCCCGAACTGCAACTGCTCCGACTCGACCACGCTCCGGCACTGCTCGCATTCGAGCAGGAGAACCGGGCCTACTTCGCCGCCTCGATCTCCGACCGGGGCGACTCCTACTTCAGCGATTTCGCCGCCCGGCACGGCGATCTGCTCACCGAGCAGGGCGCCGGACTGCACTACTTCCATGTGCTGGTCAGCGGCGACGGCAGCACGGCGGAGGAGGTGATCGGGCGCTTCAACCTCGTCGACGTGGCGGACGGTTCGGCCGAGCTGGGCTACCGGATGGCCGAGAAGGCGGCGGGCAAGGGCCTGGCGACGGACGCCGTGCGGTCGGTCTGCGTGCTGGCCGCCGAGAAGTACGGGCTGACCTCGCTGCGCGCGATGACGACCCACGACAACCCCGCCTCACGCGCGGTGCTGGACCGCACGGGATTCGTGGCCACAGGCGAGATCGAGATCGGCGGGCGCCCCGCCACGACCTATATCCGCACGCTGAGCTGAGTCCCCAGCTCCCGGAAGCCCAGGGCCACGGCCACCCGCCGCGACGGATACGGCCGCGCGCGCCACTGCGGCAGCAACCCCGCGTCGAGCGCGTGCGACACCGCGGCCGACGCCACGATCCCCGCCAGCCGCCGGCCCCGCCGGTGCGGGGCGACCAGCAGGCACACGTGGGCGACCGAGCGCGGCCAGGCCGTGTAACCGGCCGCCGCCACCACATCCCCGGCGACACCACGCCCCGCACCCGCACCGCCGGCCTCGCGGAGCAGGAACGCGGGTGAGGTGATCTCGTCCAGACCGCTCTCGTCCGCGTCGCCCGGGGAGACCGCAGCCAGCAGCGCGGTCAGCGCGGGGTCGCCGGACGCCGCCCGCTCGACGGCCGTACCCGCCTCCCCGGGAGGCGCGGGCACGAAGGACGCGCGGTCCAGGTAGGCGAGCGTGGCGGGCCCCAGCACATCGAGCACCGGCGCTCCCGTACCGGTCAGGGCCCGGCCGAGCCGGACCGGGTCGACCGGTTCCGCGGGCGCCAGCTTCCGTACGGCCGCGCCCAGCGCCTCGGTGCGCCGCGCGTCCGGCGCGGTGGCGATTGCGGCCTCACCGATCCGTACGATCCCGGCCCAGCCCGGCGGGCAGAGCCGCGAGCCGGGTGCGGTCACGACGGTGGCCGGGGAGGTGAACCCGACCGGCACACCGGCGAGTTCACTCCACAGTGCGCGGACGCGGTCGGTCGTCACGGGGAGTCCGGGACGGTGCGGGTGAGCGCGTCGACCGCCGCGCGCCGGGGCCCGCCCAGTGCGAGGAAGTCCGTGCTGTCCGCCCACTGGTCCACCCCGCCGGTCAGCGGCAGACCGCGCAGTCCGGGGTCGGTGACGGTCGCCGCGAGGGCCTGTGCGAAGCGTTCGGCGTGCAGCACCTGGAACGGCCGGCTGTGGTACGGCCGGCGGGCCGGATCCACCGGGGCCGCGAGCCCCGTCGCGTTCTGGAGCCCGGCCACGAACTCGTACGCGTCGCACAGGTGCCGCTCCCGCGCCCGGTACTCCGTCGCGGCCAGCGCGCCCGCCAGCGACGGCTTCAGGGCGCCCGCGACCGTGAGCCGACCGAACGCGCTGCCCAGCCACTTGCCGTACGGGGCGTACGTCCGCTCCAGCAGCAGGCACAGCCGCATCAGATCGCGCACCAGCCGTGCCGCGACGACCGCCGACCCGAGATCGTCCCCCACCTCGGCGCACCGTCCGGCGAACGCCTCCTCCTGGGAGATCCGCTGCCACTGGCAGGCCAGCAGCCAGCGCCACACCTGGTCCGGATACCAGGCCAGCCGGGCCCGTACCGCACCGAGCGTGCCGGTCGAGCCGGGCGCGCCGGGGCCGTCGTGGAACACCGCGCCGCCGGTCACCTCCGCGAGCCGTTGCTGGGGCATCGCCAGCCACTCGCGGACCGTGGGCCCCTCGGCCGTCGCCGCGGCCACCCCGAGCTGGGCGCGCAGCCAGTCGTCGAGGCCGTCGACCGACACCCGGTGATCGACCGCGCCGTCCGTCAACTCCATCCGGCCGATGGGTACTTCGGGATCGGCGTGCCGGAAGTGCGTGGGCCAGCCGCGTACGTGCTTCGGCAGCCGTTCGGCGAGCAGCCGGTGCATTTCCGCCCCGTGTTCGGCGGCGTCGTCCGGCGCGAGGAACAGATTCAGCCGCGGGCCCCACTCGTGGTCGGCGGACCGGGCCGTGTCGAACCCCAGCACCTCCGACCCGGAGCCGATCCGCGCGGCGGCGTACCGCAGCCCCGGGTACGCGCTGTCGAGGACGGGCCGCACCGCCTCCTCGTAGAGGACGCGTGACAGGTCGAGACCGGGGACGAAGCCGGCGCGGAGGGGGGTGCGTTCGCTGTCCACGCGCCCACTGTGCCCGAGGCGGACGGGCCTCGGCCACGCGATTTACGCACACGTCCCCTTCGGTTCCGTCGTCCGCTCCCGTCCCGTCGGCGTACGGCTCAGCGCGCCGCGCCGCCCACCCGCTCCGCGAGGAACTCCTCCCAGGTCCGCCGCCCGATGTCGGCCCCGTCGAGGGTCAGATTCTCCCCGGCCCGGTAGGCGCGGCCGGCCTTGCCCGGAATCCGGAGCGGCACCGTCGGCCGGCGTCTGCCGCTCGCCCGGAGATAGCCGCCGCACAGCTCCCCGAGCCCGTAGACCTTCGGACCGGCGAGGTCGGCCACGCGGCCGGCCGGTTCGCCGAGGGTCAGTTCCACCAGGCGGTCCGCCACGTCGCGGGCGTCGACCGGCTGGAGCCGCAGCCCGCCGGGGACCGGGATCACCGGCAGTTTCGCCATGCCCCGCACCATGGTCAGGGCCAGGTCGTGGAACTGGGCCGCGCGCAGCGTCGTCCAGGGCACCCCGGAACCGGCCACGGCCCGCTCCGCGCCGAACTTGGCCCGGGGATAGCCGAGCGGAATCCGGTCGGAGCCGATGACCGAGACGTAGACCAGGTGCCGAACGCCGGTACGTGACGCGGCCCGCACCAGATTCCCCGTCGCCACGTCGTCGCCCTTCGCGGCTCCCGCCAGATGCAGGACGGTCTCGGCGCCGTCCACCGCGGCCTCGATCCCCTCGTCCCTGAGCAGGTCGGCGGCGACGTACTCGACGCCGCCCTCGGACGCGCGCGGGTGCCGGCTCAGCACCCGCACCCGGTGGCCGGTGTCGCGCAGCAGAGGGGTGACAAGGCGGCCGAGGGTGCCCGTGCCGCCCGTGACCAGGATCGATGACGTCATGGTTTCTCCAGGCTGTCGTGGACCGGGTGTCCCGGTCACATCGGCGGGTTGAGAGGGTCTACCGCACTGACACCCGGCGAGCGAGGAATGTGACGAGATGGAAGAGAGCACGCTGCTTCTGGAGCGTTTCGAGGAGGACCGGACTCGTCTGCGCGCGGTCGCCTACCGGATGCTCGGCTCCGCGAGCGAGGCCGACGACGCCGTCCAGGAGACCTGGCTGCGCCTCAGCGGCGCCGACGCCGGCGAGATCGGGAATCTGCGCGGCTGGCTGACGACCGTGGTGGCGCGGGTGTGCCTGAACATGCTGCGTACGCGCGCCTCCCGGCGCGAGGAACCGCTCGACGTGCCGGACCGCCCGGACCGGGCCGGTGCGCGCGAGGGGGAGTACGGCCCGGAGGAGGAGGCGGTGCTGGCCGACTCCGTCGGACTGGCACTGCTGGTGGTGCTCGACACGCTGACGCCGGCCGAGCGGCTGGCGTTCGTCCTGCACGACCTGTTCGCCGTCCCGTTCGACGAGATCGCCCCCATGATCGAGCGCTCCCCGGCGGCGGCGCGACAGCTCGCGAGCCGTGCGCGCCGCCGGGTGAAGGGGGCCTCGCCGCTGCCCGCGGCGGATCTGGCCCGCCGGCGCCAGGTCGTCGAGGCGTTCCTGGCCGCGTCCCGGGGCGGCGACTTCGAGGCGCTGGTCACGCTGCTGGACGCGGACGTGGTCCTGCGCGCGGACCGGGCGGCCGGCCCCACCCCGGCACCGCTGCTGCTCCGGGGCGCGCAGCGGGTGGGCAAGGGCGCGTCGATGGCGGCGGAGCGGGTCAGGTTCAGCCAGCCCGCGCTGGTGAACGGGTCGCCGGGCCTGGTGATGGCTCCCGGCGGCCGGCTGTTCCTCGTCCTCGCCTTCACGATCAGGGACGACAAGGTCGCCGAGATCGACATCATCGCGGACGCGGACCGGCTGGCCGGGGTGGAGGTGGCGGTCCTCGACGTGTGACGACGGGGGCGGGCCGACCGGTGCCGGGCGCACGGACCTTCCGGCCGTCCGGCTCAGCCGGGCTGTCCGGGTGGGTCCGGCTGTCGGGCAGCCCGGCCGTCCTGGTGGTCTCCCGTGGAGCGCCCCGGATGCATGGGCATGTGCGGAGCCCAGGGGGTGTCGCGCCGATCTTGTCGCGACCGCCGATCGCCCGGAGGGTCATTTCGGGCATATCGTTGTCTGTGGGACCTTCGTCTGGCATCAGGGGGTCATCATGGTCGAGGGACTTGTCATAGCGGTCATAGCCGTGATCTGCGTGTGCGCGGTGTTCGCGGCGGCGTCAGCCCGGATCGTCAAGCAGTACGAACGCGGCGTCGTCTTCCGTCTGGGCCGGCTGCGCGAGGGCATCCGTGGGCCCGGATTCACGCTGATCACTCCGTTCGTGGACCGGCTGAGCAAGGTCAACATGCAGATCGTGACGATGCCCGTCCCCGCGCAGGACGGCATCACACGCGACAACGTCACCGTGCGCGTCGACGCGGTGATCTATTTCAAGGTGGTCGACGCGGCGGACGCGCTGATCCGGGTCGAGGACTACCGGTTCGCGGTCTCGCAGATGGCGCAGACCTCACTCCGGTCGATCATCGGCAAGAGCGATCTGGACGATCTGCTCTCGAACAGGGAGAAGCTGAACCAGGGGCTGGAGCTGATGATCGACAGCCCGTCCATCGGCTGGGGCGTACAGATCGACCGCGTCGAGATCAAGGACGTGTCGCTGCCGGAGACCATGAAGCGGTCCATGGCACGACAGGCCGAGGCGGACCGTGAGCGCCGCGCACGGGTGATCAACGCGGACGCGGAGCTCCAGGCGTCGAAGAAGCTCGCCGAGGCGGCCGGGCAGATGTCCGACCAGCCCGCCGCGCTTCAACTGAGGCTGCTCCAGACCGTGGTGGCTGTCGCGGCCGAGAAGAACTCCACGCTGGTTCTGCCGTTCCCGGTCGAACTCCTCCGCTTCCTGGAGCGCGCCACCCCCGCCGAGACGGCCCAGGCCGTCGAGGCGGCGTCGGCCGCCCTCCGGTCGGCTCCGCCGCCGGCCCCCGGACCGACGGCGGACAGCCGGACGCCCGACGAGGGGACGCCCGACAAGACGACGCCCGAGAAGCAGGCACTTGAGAAGCCCGCGATGGAGAAGAAGCCGGTGGAGAAGCAGCAGGGCCGGGAGACCACGACCGTCTGACCACATCCTCACCGGCCTGCGCCGATCTCCGGTGACCCGCGCCCGTACCCGTACCCCGCGCGTGCGAGGCACCGGACGTCGGCGCCGAATGCCGGTCGCCGCTCAGAGCCAGTCGTGTTCCCGCGCGTACCGCGCCGCCTCGTGCCGGGTCCGGGTCTGCGTCTTCTGCATGGCGTGCGAGAGGTAGTTGCGTACGGTCCCCTCCGCCAGGTGCAGGCGGCTGGCGATCTCGGCGGCGGAGTAACCGTCGCCGGTCGCCCGCAGGACGTCGATCTCGCGGTCGGTGAGCGGGCAGTCGTCCACGACGGCGAGCGCGGAGACGTCCGGGTCGATCCAACGCCTGCCCCCGTGCAGGGTGTTGATGACCGACGTGATGTGCGCGGGCTCCGCCGACTTGCTGACGAAGCCCTGGACCCCCAGTCGCAGCGCCTTGCGGAGCACCCCGGGCCTGGCATGGCGGGTCAGCATGAGGACGACCTGACCGGGCCGCTCACGGCGAATCCGTTCGACGGCGCCGAGTCCGTCGACGCCGGGCATCTCCAGGTCGATGACCAGCACGTCCGGCCGGTGCCGCAGTGTCTCGCGTACGGCGGACTCGCCGTCGTGCGCCTCGGCGACCACGGTGATCCCGTCCTCAAGGGTCAGCAGCGCGGCGAGCGCCTTACGGAGCAGCGCCTCGTCGTCCGCGAGCACCACGCTGGTCATCGTCTGTCGTCCTTCCGCGCCGGGGAGCGCGGCGCCGCCACGCTCAGGTGAGGGAACTCCGCGGCGGTACGGAAGCGCCCGCTCTCCTGCTCCACCGTCAGCTCGCCGCCGCTGCCGCCCACCCGCTCCCTGAGCGCGGCCAGCCCGCCGAGCGGCGGCAGGGGAGCGTCCGCCGCTCCGTCGTTGTCGATCGTGATGCCCGAACGCGAGAGGGTGATCCGCACCCGTGTCGCCTGTGCGTGGCGCAGGATGTTGGTCGTCGTCTCGCGCAGTACCTGGCCGAGCAGTCCGTCGACCCGCTCGTCGACTGCGGCCTCACGGTTGACACGCACACGGATGCCCGCGGCCTCGAAGAGGTTCTTCGCGTTCTCCAGCTCCACGGAGAGATTGAGCCGCCGCTGTGCGTAGGCGAGCTGTTTCGTCTGGGCGATGGTGTCGCTGACCAGGGCGTGCACCTCCCGCAGCTCCTCCTCCACGCGCCCGATGTCGCGCCGTACCAGCTTCTCGGCCAGCGCGACCTTCAGTTTCACCACATGCAGGGTGTGGCCCTGGATGTCGTGCAGATCGCCGGCGAACCGCACGCGTTCCCGGTAGACGGCCAGTTCGGCCTCGCGCTCCCGGGCCTCCTCGACGATCTCGTAGAACCGCCGGTTGGCGAACATGAGGAGGGTCGCCACGACGACGACGGCCGTGGGGACGAGGACGTACCGCAGCAGTACGCCGGGAACATCGTCCACCGGTTCCAGCAGCCTCGCCGAGCCGACGGCTGCGACGAACGCGCCCAGGACCGCGGTCGCCGCGCCCCGGTGGCGCGGCAGCCCGGCGACGTAGAACGGGACCACGATCGTCATGCCGTAGTACGCCCGGTGACTGTCGGCCACCAGCACCCCGAAGACCCACACCGCGGCGGTGACGAGCAGGCACGGCAGTACGACCCGTGAGGTGTCGCCCGCCGTCCAGCGTTCGAGGACCACCAGGGCGGCCAGCACGCCCAGGGCGAGGACGGCGGCCTCCCACCAGTTCCCGGCGTCGACCGCGACCATCACCGCCCCGATGACGGCGAGCGGCGGGAGGAACACGGCGAGGTTCCACCCGCGCAGCCGCCCCTGCGTCGTCCCGGGGTGCGACAGGTGCGAGGGGCTGGTTTCCATGTACGGCTTTCCGGGATCGAGGGGCGGGTCCGTCAAGTATTCGTCCGGCCAGGCGGACGGCGCCAGTGACGCCATGTCATGCGTCCGCCCGAGGAATGTCATCACGAGTGATGACAGCACGCACTGCCGGACGGGCGTGCTCACGGCTGGGATGGAGGCATGACATCGACACCAGTGATCGACGTTGAACGTCTGAACCTCAGCTACGGCGACTTCCACGCCGTGAAAGACCTGTCCTTCCAGGTGGGGAAGGGGGAGCTGTACGCGCTGCTCGGTACGAACGGGGCCGGGAAGACCTCGACCCTGGAGACCGTCGAGGGGCACCGCAAGGCCACTTCGGGCACCGTCAGGGTCTTCGGGCACAGCCCGCGCGACCGGCGCGCCGTACGGCCCCGGATGGGCATCATGCTCCAGGAGAGCGGCTTCTCGCCGGATCTGACCGTGCTGGAATCGGTCCGGCTGATCGGAAAGCTCTCCCAGCGCACGGACCGGGCCGAACGCGTGCTCAGCATCGTCGACCTCACCGACAAGGCCGGCACCCTCGTGTCCCAGCTCTCCGGCGGCGAGAAGCGGCGTCTGGACTTCGCCACCGCCGTGTACGGGGGCCCCGAGCTGATCTTCCTGGACGAGCCGACCACCGGTCTGGACATCCAGTCGCGGGACGCCCTGTGGGACGCCGTGGACAGACTGCGCGAGGACGGTTCCACCATCGTGCTCACCACGCACTACCTGGAAGAGGCCCAGCAGCGCGCCGACCGCATCGGGCTCATGCACAAGGGCACCTTTCACCAGGAAGGGACCGTCTCCGAGCTGACGCGGACCCTGCCCGCCGCCATCCGCTTCTCCCTCCCGGCCTCCGCCCCCGCGCTGCCGCTGGGGGCCGCGCGCGACAACGGCGGGAACTTCGTCATCGAGACCTTCGGCCTCCAGAACGACCTCTACGCCCTGCTTGCCTGGGCCCACGCCAACGCGGTCGAGCTGCGGGAACTCCAGGCCGGACCGACCCGGCTCGACGACGTCTTCCGCTCCATCGGCAGCGAATAGACCACTCCCGGAACTTCCCAGAAGAGGACCTTCACCATGCTCTCCATCGCTCGGAGCGAGCTGACCCAGATCTCCCGGAACCGGCTGGTGCTGCTCAACAGCTTCATCATCCCCGTGGCCGCCTGCGCGTTCTTCGTCTACCGGCACGAGACCTTCGCGGACCTGTACAGCCTCGGATACATCGCGGCGGTCGTGATGTTCACCGTCACCGCGTTCGGGCTCTACGCCACCACCGTGACCACGCTCGCCTCACGCCGCCAGAACCTCTTCCTCAAGCGCCTGCGTTCCACCCCGGCCAGTGACGCCGGCATCCTCTCCGGGCTGCTGCTCCCGGTCACCGTCCTCGCGGTGGTCCAGGTGACCGTGATCCTCGCGGTGCTGGCGGCGGTCGCGGGCTCACCGTCCAACGTTCTCCTGCTGGTGGCGGCGGTCGTCTCGACGGTGGCGATGATGCTCGGTCTGGGACTGGCCACGGCGGGCGTGACGAACTCCCCCGAACACGCGCAGGTGACCACGCTGCCCGTCAGCCTCGGCGCCATCGCCGTCTCCACGTGGGTGGGCATCGCGGGCACCGAACAGATGACGCTGCTCAAGCGGCTGCTCCCCGGCGGCTCGGCCACCGAACTCGTCATCAACGCCTGGAACGGGGGCGTTCCCGTCGAGGAGTCCCTCCTCCTGCTGCTGCCCACCCTGGGCTGGGTCGTCGCGGCCGTGCTGCTGGCCTCCCGCTTCTTCCGCTGGGAACCGCGCCGCTGAGCGCACCGCCCGGCACCCCGGCCGGGGCCGCCCCGGGTGCCGTGCGCGGTGTCGAAGCCGGCCGGACACCCGGTCGTTCCGGCACGACCGGAGACCACGGTGACGTCGGTGCCTCACTCCACGACGGGCGCGCTCACCCCGAGCCGGCCGGACAGCCGGCCCAGCTCCCTCCGCGCGTTCTCGTACTCCACCGTGTGCCCTGCCGTCCGGCGAGCCAGCGCCGCGTGCAGGCCGACGCTCTCCGCTCCCAGCCGTAACGCCTCGCCCGCCGCGTCCAGGCCCGCGCAACCGGGCAGTACGGCCCGGCGGAAGTTGCGCCGGTCCCGGTAGGCCGCGCTGGTCCCGGTCCCGGACTCCTCCGTCACGAGCCACCGTCTGCCCCTGACGCCCACGGCGGGCGGATGCTCGACGATCAGCCGGGCCATGACCATACGGACCTCGGCGGCGAGGGCGATCCGTTCGGCCGCGGTGACGGCACCGACTCCGTACGGGTCGAAACGGTCGAGCGCCCGCCCCTCCAGCGCCTGCGCCACCCGCTGGGGCGCGCCCTTCGCGGGATCGGCCAGACCACCGGCGGCGAGGGCGATCCGGGCGTGGATCACGGCGTACCGGTGGGCGCCCGAGGCGGCTGCCGCCGGTATGGACTCCCGGCTCAGGACGGCAAGCGCGTGACACGCGGCGCTCAACTCGTCCTGCACCTCGGACCGCGGCTCCGGGCCGGTCCTGAGCAGACTGATGTACCAGTGCAGCCGGTTGACGGCGAGGTGATACGCGAGGCCGGTGCGCCGCGTGTCGACCCCCTCACCGGCGATCCGGGCCTGCCGCCAGGCGGTCAGCGCGGACTGGAGGGGCGCGCTCGGGTGCCGCCGGTTCACCTCGCCACCCCCTGGCGCGCCGCTCCGCGCACCTGCCGCGACTGACTGGTACCCCAGCGTAATGGGACCGGTGGCGCGGCGCGGGTGAGTAACCGAAATCGCCGCGGGCACCCGGGTACCCACGACGCCCCCGCCGGCCGCCCCTCGGGGCGTCCGTCTGTTGCGTGGAACACTTTTGCAAGCGGGTGCTTGCAAAAGTTAGCAAGGGTGGGCACCCTGGAGTCATGGCATCACTCAACGTCGGCAATCTCGGCGGGTATCTGCGCGAACAGCGGCGCAACGCGCAGCTGTCCCTGCGGCAGCTCTCCGAGGCGGCCGGGGTGTCCAATCCGTATCTCAGCCAGATCGAACGCGGTCTGCGCAAGCCGAGCGCGGACATCCTTCAGCAGCTCGCCAAGGCGCTGCGGATCTCCGCCGAGACGCTGTACGTGCAGGCCGGGATGCTCGACGAGCGGGAGCGCGAGGAGCTGGAGACGCGTGCCGTCATCCTCGCCGACCCCTCGATCAACGAGCGGCAGAAGCAGGTGCTTCTCCAGATCTACGAGTCCTTCCGCAAGGAGAACGGGCTCGGCACGGAGACTACGCGGAGTACGGAAGCGGCGGCGACCGCGGGACCGGCCGGTAAGGGCGCCGGAACCGGTAGCGGGGACGCCGGCGGGGACACGCCCGGTGCGGCCGGCGGCGGTGCCGTCACCCCACCCTCACACTGATCCGGAGGACCACAGTCATGGCCATCGCCGATGACCTGCGCAAGACGTTCAGCGACCCGACCCCCCTCTACTTCGCGGCCGGTACGGCGGATCTCGCCGTCGAGCAGGCCCGGAAGGTTCCCGGGCTGATCGAGCAGCTGCGCGCCGAGGCGCCGGGCCGTATCGACGCGGTGCGGAACGCCGACCCCAAGCACGTCCAGGACAAGGTCGCCTCCCAGGCCAGGGAGGCGCAGACGACCGTTCAGTCCAAGGTCACCGAGGTGCTCGGGTCGCTCGACACCGACCTGAAGAAGCTGGGCGAGACCGCTCAGGACCTGGCGCTGCGGAGCGTGGGAGTGGCCGCGGAGTACGCGGTCCGGGCCCGTGAGACGTACGAGAAGGTCGCCGAGCGCGGCGAGCAGTCCGTACGGAACTGGCGCGGCGAGGCGGCGGAGGAGATGACGGAGATCGCCATCGCCGTCGAGCCCGGCACGAAGCAGACGGTCAAGCCGGCCGCGGCGAAGCCCGCCCAGGCCAAGCCGGCCACCGCCAAGCCCGCCACCGCCACGGCCAAGGCCGCGCCCGCCAAGTCCGCGCCCGCGAAGCCCGCGGTCAAGAGCGAGACGAAGGCGGCCAAGCCGGAGACCAAGGCGACCGGCGCGAAGCCCGCCGCCAGGAAGGCGCCCGCCGCCCGCAAGCCGGCCGCCGCCAAGAAGGCCACGCCGCCCGCGGGCAAGTGACAGCGATATCGACGGACCGGGCACCCCACGGGTGTCCGGTCCGTTGTACGGGTACCTTGTCGGCACCTGGTCGGCACTTGATCTGGACAGAAACAGGCGGTGGGCAACGTGTTGATGGCCGGCTTCGACGGGCTCGTGGCCATGTTGAGCATTCCGCTGACCGTGTTCGCCTGCTTCGCGCTGGTCGACGCGTTCATCCGGCGTGAGGACGCCTTCCGCGCGGCGGACAAGCAGACCAAGCCGTTCTGGCTGATCATCCTGGGCATCGCGCTCGTCGTGAGCCTGATCTTCCCGCTTCTCTCCTTCCTGCCGATCATCGGGCTCATCGCGGTCATCGTGTACTTCGTCGATGTGCGCCCCGCGATCCGGCAGGTCGGCGGCGGTGGCGGCGGGCGCCGGAGCGGCGGCTCCAGCAGCGACGGTCCCTACGGGCCGTACAACGGCGGTCGCTGAGCGGGCCCGAGGCCGGGTGACCCCGCCGCGTTTCAGGCGGGCGCCCGCCCGGCGGTGACCCGGCCGCGGTCCAGCAGCAGTACGGCCACGTCGTCCGTCAGCTCGCCGCCGTTCAGCTCCCGCACCTGCGCCACCGCGGCCTCCAGCAGCTCCTCGCCGCTCAGGCCCCGTGCCAGCTGTGCGGTGATCATCTCGACCATGCCCTCCTGGCCGAGCCGCTGCCTGGCGCCTGTCCCGACGCGGCCCTCTATCAGCCCGTCCGTGTACATCAGCAGGCTCCACGCCTCACCCAGCTCCACCTCGCGGCGCGGCCAGCGGGCGCGCGGGAGCAGACCGAGCGCGGGGCCGCCCTCCTCGTACGGCAGCAGTTCGGGCACCCGGCCGGCGCGTACGACCAGCGGCGACGGGTGGCCGGCCAGACAGAGCCCCGCCCGCCGCCCGTCCGGCGCGATGTCGACCGTGCAGAGCGTCGCGAAGATCTCCTCGCTCTCCCGCTCGTGCTCCAGCACCTTCTGGAGCGTCGAGAGCAGGATGTCCCCGCTGAGCCCGGCGAAGGTCAGCGCCCGCCAGGCGATACGCAGCTCCACGCCGAGCGCCGCCTCGTCCGGGCCATGGCCGCAGACGTCGCCGATCATGACGTGCACCGTGCCGTCCGGCGTACGGACCGTGTCGTAGAAATCGCCGCCGAGCAGGGCGCGGGAGCGGCCGGGCCGGTATCGGGAGGCGAACCGCAGCGTCGACCCCTGGAGCAGGGGGGTGGGCAGCAGCCCGCGC
Organism: Streptomyces sp. NPDC104581; assembly: GCF_055583685.1. Taxonomy (NCBI): domain Bacteria; kingdom Bacillati; phylum Actinomycetota; class Actinomycetes; order Kitasatosporales; family Streptomycetaceae; genus Streptomyces; species Streptomyces sp. NPDC104581. The sequence goes on along the minus strand of NZ_JBVJNN010000021.1, from coordinate 69,298 downwards.
TCAAGACGGGCGTTCTCCTGCGCCCGCAGCCGCGACTCGGTGAGCTGGCGCTGCGCGACGTCCGCGCGCTTGCGTTCGACGGCGTACCGGATGGCGCGGCTCAGCAGCCGGCTGTCCAGCTCGTCGCGGAAGAGGTAGTCCTGCGCGCCCACCCGGACGGCCGCGGCGGCCCGCTCGATGTCGCCCTCGGCGGCCAGCGCGAGTACGGCGTGGCGGGGCGCGAGCCGCAGCACGTGCTTGAGCGGCGCGAGTCCGTCGATGTCGCCGTCGTCGCGGCCCGACAGGGCGAGGTCCACGAGGACGCAGTGGATGTCGTCGGTGAGCAGCCGCTCGGCCTCGGTGAGGTTGCGCGCGGTGCGGATACGGACCCGGGTGCCGGCCGCGTCGGGCAGTTCCGGTGCGCCGAGGGTGCCCGTGGGGTCGTCCTCGATGACGAGCAGCGTGAGGTCGCCGCCGGTGGTCTCCCGGGCGGGCGCGCTCTCGACTGTCGAGCCCGTGCGCTGACGCGGCACAGGTGCGGGTACGGCCATCGGTCTGTGAGTCCTTCCCTCCCCCCGAGGGCGCGGGACGGCGACGATCGCCGCCCCACCGACCGGGACCTTAGCGGTAGCCGGTGTCCGAAAGGAATGGCGTACGGAACGCCGCGCCGGGAAGAACCCGCGTCATATGCCGCTTCCCACCACGCATCCGGCGCGCTCGGGGCGCCGCGACGGCTCGAAACGGCCATGACAAACATCACGTGGGAGGAGAACCGCGGGAGACGCACGGGGCGAATGCGATGAAAAGGGGCCAGGCGGGGCGGGAGGGGCGCCCCGGCGCCGTCGCCGCCCGTCCTTACTTGTCCGGCCTGACGACCCCGAGGATCATCATCGAGCCCGCCCCCGTCAGGGTCACCTGCCGGCCGGGCCGCGGTGCGTGGACGATCGAGCCGTCGCCCACGTACATGCCCACATGGCTCGCGTCGTCGTGGTAGATGATCAGGTCGCCGGGCCGCATGTTGGCCAGGGGGATCCGGGGGAGCAGGCGCCACTGCTCCTGCGAGGTACGCGGAATCACCCTGCCGGCCGCCGACCACGCCTCGGAGGTCAGCCCCGAGCAGTCGAACGACGAGGGGCCCTCGGCTCCCCATACGTACGGCTTGCCGATCTGCGCCATGGCGTACTCGATCGCCTTCTTCCCCCGCGCGCTGGCCTTGCCGTTGATGTCCTTGAGCGCGCCCGAACTCAGCCACGCCGCCTGCGCCCTGGCCGCGTCCTGCTGTTCGAGCATCAGCAGCCGGTCGCGCTCCTCCTTCTCAAGCCCCGCCTCTATCTTCCTGGCGGCCCTGATCTGCCGCTGGATCTCCTTCTTGGCCTTCGCCTGCTTGACCCGGCTGGCTTCGAGCTTGGTCCACTCGGCTCCGGCCTTCTTCGTGTACGCCGTCAGGTCGTCCTGCGCCTCGGTCATCCGGCCGAGGAGGTCCCTGGTCGCCTTCTGTCCCCGCTCGACCCTGCCCGCCCCGTCCAGGAAGAGCTGCGGGTCGTCGGTGAGCATCAGCTGCGCCTCCGGCGGCAGTCCGCCCGCGCGGTACTGGGCGCGGGCCGCGGCGCCCGCCTGCCGCTTGAGCCGGTCGATCCGGACCTGGCCGTCGACGATCTCGCCGGCCAGCCTGACGAGTTCGGCCGACTGGTTGTCGGCGCGGCTCTCGGCGAGGTTGTACGCGTCGGTCGCCGAGGCCGCCCTGCCGTACAGCCCGTCGAGCTTCCTGCGCACCGATTCGAGTTTGGAGTCGTCCGCGGCGGGGGTCCTGCCGTCCGCGCCGGGCGGCAGGGAGCGGTCGAACGGGCGTGGCGCGACCGGGGGGTCGCTCGGCGACACGGGTGCGGCCGGAGACGCGGGGGAGGCGGGCGAGGCTGGGGACGCGGGAGCCGCGTACGCCTGATTCAGCAACGCCGGTGAGGTGAGCACCGACAGAGCGCAGACGACCGTGATCGCGACTCTGACGCAGCGGCGTCGGTTCACAAGCTCCCCCTCCGGACAGCCGCCTCGGCGACTGCTCTGCCGAACTCTCGCAACTCTCTGAACGTGTAAGGGCGAATACATCTGACTTACTGTCAGTAACTGTTCTCCGCCGACGCGATCGTGCCATGCCGGCCCCCCGAACGACAGAGGGCGTGACCGGCTGACGGTCGCGTCTACCCGTCAGGGACGAACGGCCCGCCGCTCACGTTCCCCAGGACGCGTCCCTTTCGCCCGAGCCCGGCGCCAGCGCCGCCCACTCCACCGTCACTTCTCCCTGCCGCCATCTGCCCGCGCCGCCACCCGCCGCCGGGCCGGCCAGCGGCCAGTCCGCCGACAGATCCCGTACGGCCCTGATCCAGCGCTGCCGCGCGCCCAGCGAGGCGTACGGGGCGGCAGCCGCCCACGCGCGGTCGAAGTCCCGCAGGAAGGCGTGCACCGGTTCGCCCGGCACATTGCGGTGGATCAGCGCCTTCGGCAGCCGCTCGGCCAGATCCGACGGGCGGTCCAGCGAGCCGAGCCGGGCCGCGAAGGTGACCGTGCGCGGACCCTCCGTACCGAGCGCCACCCAGACATGGCGCCTGCCGATCTCGTCGCACGTCCCCTCGACCAGCAGCCCGCCGGGCGCGAGGCGGGCCCGGAGCCGGTCCCAGACGGCCGGGACCTCGGCCTCCTCGTACTGCCGCAGCACGTTCGCCGCCCGGATCAGCAGCGGCCGGCGGCCGTCCGGCAGCGGGGTCTCGAAGCCGCCGTGCACGAAGCCGAGTCCCTCCTCCTCGTACGGAAGCGCCGCCGCGACCCGAGCGGGCTCGATCTCGACGCCCACCACCTCGGTGCGCGGTTCGGCGGCCCGCAGCCGCCTCAGCAACTCGACGGCGGTCCAGGGGGCCGCGCCGTACCCGAGGTCGACGGCGACGGGATCGGCCGACCGGCGCAGCGCGGGGCCGTGTACGGCGGCGATCCAGCGGTCCATGCGGCGCAGCCGGTTCGGGTTGGTCGTGCCGCGCGTGACCGTGCCCACGGGGCGGCGGGGCGAGGAGGGCGGTCGCGCGGGCATGCGGACGAGCCTAACGACGCGGCGGATCCGGACGGGACTGCGGTCGGCGGGCCCCGCCGTCCCCGACCGCCTTCGTCGCCCGGTCCCCGGCACACCCGCCCATGGTTGAGCACTCAACGGCAATGATTCGGTAAAGCCGGAAATGAAAGAGGGCGTTCCGGTGTTGGCGCCTCCCAGAGGGTCCTCACACCCTCTCCTTGCCATGCTCCGAGCGAGAGGCTTCGACGTGAGCCAGTACGTGTCCAGGCTTGCCGGCACCCTGGTGTCACCACCCCGGCTCCGGATCCCCGGCCACCCCCGCAAACCGCGGCGCGTCGCCATGCTCAGCGTCCACACCTCCCCGCTGCACCAGCCGGGCACGGGCGACGCGGGCGGCATGAACGTCTACATCGTCGAGCTGGCCAAGCGGCTGGCCGACATCGACATCGAGGTCGAGATCTTCACCCGCTCGACCACCGGGGGGCTGCCGCCGAGCGTGGAGCTGGCGCCGGGCGTGCTCGTACGGCACGTGGACGCCGGTCCGTACGAAGGGCTGGCCAAGGAGGAACTGCCCGCGCAGCTCTGCGCGTTCACGCACGGTGTGATGCAGGCGTGGGCCGGCCACCGCCCCGGCTACTACGACCTCGTCCACTCCCACTACTGGCTCTCCGGCCATGTCGGCTGGCTCGCCGCCGAGCGCTGGGGCGCCCCCCTCGTGCACGCCATGCACACCATGGCCAAGGTCAAGAACGCCGCGCTCGCCGAAGGCGACACACCCGAGCCCCCGGCCCGTGTCATCGGCGAGACCCAGGTCGTGCGCGCCGCGGACCGGCTGATCGCGAACACCTCCGAGGAGGCCGACGAACTCGTCCGCTTCTACGAAGCCGACCCCGGGAAGGTCGCGGTCGTCCACCCCGGTGTGAACCTCGACCTCTTCACCCCCGCCGACGGGCGCGCGGCGGCGCGCGCCCGGCTCGGGCTGCCGCAGGACGCGTTCGTGCCGCTCTTCGCCGGCCGGATCCAGCCGCTCAAGGCCCCCGACGTCCTGCTGCGGGCCGTCGCCGTCCTGCTGGACCGTGATCCCTCCCTCCGCAGGAGGCTGGTCGTCCCGGTCGTGGGCGGCCCGAGCGGCAGCGGTCTCGCGAAGCCGGAGGGGCTGCACAAGCTCGCGGCCAGGCTCGGTATCGCCGATGTCGTACGGTTCCGTCCGCCGGTCGGCCAGGAGGGGCTCGCCGACTGGTTCCGCGCGGCGTCCGTGCTGGTCATGCCCTCCTACAGCGAGTCGTTCGGACTCGTCGCCATCGAGGCGCAGGCGGCGGGCACCCCGGTGGTCGCGGCCGCCGTGGGCGGGCTGCCGGTGGCGGTGCGCAACGGCCAGACCGGCTTCCTGATACCCGGTCACGAGCCGGAGGCGTACGCCCAGGCGCTCGCCCGCCTGGTGGACCGGCCCGAACTCGTGGACCGGATGGGGCTGGCGGCCTCGCGGCACGCGCAGTCCTTCGGCTGGGACACGGCGGCCTCGGCCACGGCGGACGTCTACACGGCCGCCGTACATGATCACCGCGGTCGCGTACGCTCGCACCATGGCTGACGAAGCGCGAGCCGACGCGAACGGAAGCACCTCCGCCACCGGGGCCGGTCCCGCCGGGGCCGCCCCCGCCGGGCCGGCCCACGCCGCCGACCTCGTCGAACGGGCCCTGAGATCCGCGGCCCACGACTCCGGGCTGAAGTGGGAGAGCCCCGAACCCGGCACGTTCGTCGTCACGCTGCCCGGCACCCGCAAGCTCTCCACGACCTGCTCCCTGCGCGTGGGCAGGCACTCCCTCTCCGTCAACGCCTTCGTCATCCGGCACCCCGACGCCAACCACGAAGGCGTCCACCGCTGGCTGCTGGAGCGCAACCTCAAGCTGTACGGGGTCGCGTACGCGGTCGACCGGCTCGGCGACATCTACCTCTCCGGGAAGCTGCCGCTCGCCGCCGTCGGCGAGGACGAGGTGGACCGGCTGCTCGGCGCCGTGCTCGAAGAGGCCGACGGCTCCTTCAACACGCTGCTGGAACTGGGCTTCGCCGCCGCGATCCGCAAGGAGTACGCGTGGCGGGTCTCCCGCGGCGAGTCCACGCGGAACCTCGACGCGTTCGCGCATCTGACGCGGCAGCCCGACGGGACCCCGCCGACCGGCTGAAGCCGCCCCCGGACCGGACGTATCAGGCCCTCCCGGAGTCGCCCGCCGGCACCCGCCCGCCGAAGATCGTGCCGACAGGACATCGACGGCACACGGACAGCACGTGGGCAAGGCGCGTGGGACGGGCCGATGGGCGACGACGAGAACCGGTGCGACCAGCTGAGGCACCGCGAACACCCGGAGCGGGGCGAGCCCTCCGGGCGGCTGGACCGCCGGCGCTTTCTGGGCGCCGCAGCGGCCGGGGCCGCCGGGATCGCCGTGGGAGCGGTGGCCGGCTGCGACTCCCCGGCGGACGAGGGCCCCGAGCCCAGCCGTACCGGCGCCGACCCGACGGCCGCCGCTTCGGCCGAACAGGCACGCTCCGGCAACCCCGACTGGCGCGTCCGGTCCGTCGGGCCGCCCGACGCGGTCGAGGGGTACACGGACACGGTGAGCGTGGCGCCGGGCGACGAGTTCGGACTGTACGTCTCGACCACCGCACCCCGCTTCCGCGTCTGCGCCTACCGGATCGGCTGGTACGGCGGCGCCCAGGCCCGGCTGGTCTGGCGCTCGGACCCCGTGGCGGGCCGCGTCCAGCGCGCCCCGCGCACGGACACGTTCACCGACACCGTGCGGGCGGACTGGGAACGCACGCTCGCCGTCCGCGCCGACGGCTGGCCGGAGGGCGCGTACCTGCTGCGGCTGGACGCCCGGAACGGACACCAGAGGTACGTCCCGCTGATCGTCCGCTCGACGCGCGCCGAGGGCCGGACGGTGCTGATGCACGCGCCCGCGACCTGGCAGGCGTACAACCTCTGGGGCGGCCGCAACCTCTACGAGGGCGAGGACGGCGCGTACGGGACCCGTTCACTGGCCGTCAGCTTCGACCGGCCGTACGACAAGAACGGCGCCGAGAAGTTCCTGGCCTACGAACGCGCCGCCGTGGTCCTCGCCGAACGCCTCGGCATCCCGCTCGCGTACACCACGGGCGTGGACGTCCACCTCGCGCCGTCGGTGCTGCGCGGCGCGCGGTGCGTGGTCTCGCTCGGGCACGACGAGTACTGGACCCCCGAGCAGCGCGAGCACGTCACCCGGGCCCGTGACACCGGGACCAACCTGGTCTTCCTCGGCGCCAACACCTGTTTCCGCCGCGTCCGGCTGGAGCGGGACGGCGACGGGGGCCCCGTCCGCACGGTCGTCTGCTTCAAGACCGACTACGAGAAGGACCCGTACCTCGTCGAGCACCGCACCATGGTGACCACCGACTTCCGCGTGCCCCCGGCCGCCGATCCCGAGTCGTCCCTGACCGGGGTCCTGTACGAGGGCTTCCCCACCGACGCCCCCTACGTCGTCCACGGCGCGGACCACTGGATCTTCGAGGGGACCGGGGTGCGGCGCGGCGACTCCTTCGACCACCTGGTCGGTGTCGAGTACGACCGGGTGACGCCGGACCAGCCCACGCCGTCGCCGCTGGAGATCGTCGCCCACTCCCCGCTGGTCTGCCGGGGCCGGGACAGCCACGCCGACTCCGCGTACTACACCGTCCCCGGCGGTGCGGGCGTCTTCGCCACCGGGACGATGCGCTGGGTCGAGGGCCTGATGGCGGGGACCCGGGAGAACGGCCGCAACCACGGGATGGACGCCCGCACCGGCGCCTTCGTCACCCGTACCACCGAGAACGTGCTCCGTGCCTTCGCGGCGGGCCCGGCCGGGCGGACCCGGCCGGCGCCTAAGGACAACGTGCGGAGCGTGTACGGGCACGCGGCGGCGGAGAGCCGGTCGCCGGAAACGGCGAGCTGAGCGGTCTCACAGCCGCTCGGGCGCCTCGCCGGACAGGACGGGCCGCGCGACGGGCTCGGCGCCGGTGCCGGCCCACTTCCCGTCCGTGACGTCCCGGTCGGCCGCGCTCCCGTCCGGCACGCCCCTCTCCGTCGCGCCCCGGTCGGCCCCCTCCGCCGGGAGCGCCCGCATCAGCAGCCAGTAGCCGCCGGCCGCCACGGTCCCCAGCAGCGCGCACATCCCCCACAGCCAGTCGGCTCCGTAGCGGTCGATCAGGAAGCCCGCCATCAGCGGCGCGACCAGACCGGCCACCGCCCACGACATCGTGTACATGCCCTGGTAGCGGCCCCGCCCGTCGGCCGGCGACAGCCGCACCACGAGGCTGGTCTGCGTCGGGGCGTTGACGATCTCGGCCAGGGTCCACACGCACACCGCCAGCACGTAGACGGCCAGTGACCCGGCGAAGGCCGTGAGCGCGAAGCCGTACCCCGCGAGCGCCGAGGACAGGATCAGCAGCCGGCGGGTGTCACGGTGTTCGATGAGACGGGTCACCGGGATCTGGAGCAGCACGATCAGCACACCGTTGAACGCGATGACCATCCCGAAGTCGGAACTGCTGAACCCGTCCGCCCCCATCGCGACCGGCAGCCCCACGAACGCCTGCTGGAAGATCAGCGCGACCACGAACGACAGCCCCACCACACCCATGAACCTGCCGTCCCGCAGGACCGTCCCCATCCCGGTCCCCGGCGTGCTCCCGCCGCCCACGGCGGTGCGTTCGGGCCGGGACTCGGGCAGTTTGACGTAGATCAGTACGGCGCAGGCCAGCGTCAGCGCCGCCTCACCGAGGAAACCGGCGAGATAGCTGTACTCGGCGATGAAGCCCGCCGCACCCGCCGAGACCGCGAAACCCAGGTTGATGGCCCAGTAGTTGAGCGAGAACGCCCGCACCCGGTCCTCGGGCTTCACGATGTCCGCCATCATCGCCTGCACCGCGGGGCGCGAGGCGTTGGAGGTCATACCGACCAGGCACGCGACGGCGGCGATGGCCACGGGGTGCTGCACGAAACCGAGCAGCGCCACGGACGCGGCGGTCGACGACTGCGCGACGAGCAGCGTGGGCCGCCTCCCGAGCCGGTCGGTCATCACGCCCGCGCCGACCGCGGAGACGACACCGCCGAGACCGTGGAGCGCGGCGACGAGACCGGCGTACGACGCCGAGTAGCCGCGCTCCACGGTCAGATACAACGCCATGAAGGTGGTGACGAACGCGCCCAGCCGGTTGACCAGCGTGCTCGTCCACAGCCACCAGAACTCACGCGGCAGCCCCGCGACGCTTCTTCTGACGCTCTCCCCCGTGGCGCGTCCCAGTGCGGCGACGGACATGCGGCGTTCCCCCCGAGGACTCCGGCGTGGTAAGTGGCCGATCGGCCAACCGCAACTTACGTAAGGGCGTCGCCGGGCCGCCAGTCAATTGACGGCGACCGTCAATCGGAAACGTTCGATTAGGCTCGGGCCCATGGCCGACGCACCGTACAAGTTGATCCTCCTCCGCCACGGCGAGAGCGAATGGAACGCGAAGAATCTGTTCACCGGCTGGGTGGACGTCAATCTCACGGACAAGGGCGAGAAGGAGGCCGTGCGCGGCGGTGAACTCCTGAAGGACGCGGGCCTGCTGCCCGACGTCCTGCACACCTCCCTTCAGAAGCGCGCGATCCGCACCGCCACACTGGCGCTGGAGTCCGCCGACCGCTCCTGGATCCCCGTCCGCCGCTCCTGGCGCCTGAACGAGCGGCACTACGGCGCCCTCCAGGGCAAGGACAAGGCGCAGACGCTCGCCGAGTTCGGCGAGGAGCAGTTCATGCTCTGGCGCCGCTCGTACGACACCCCGCCGCCGGAGCTGGAGGACGGCGCCGAGTTCTCGCAGAGCGACGACCCGCGCTACGCGACGATCCCGCCGGAGCTGCGCCCGCGCACCGAGTGCCTGAAGGACGTCGTCGTCCGCATGCTGCCGTACTGGTACGACAGCATCGTCCCGGACCTGCTGACGGGCCGCACGGTCCTGGTCGCCGCGCACGGCAACAGCCTGCGCGCGCTGGTGAAGCACCTGGACGGCGTCTCGGACGCGGACATCGCGGGCCTCAACATCCCCACGGGCATCCCGCTCGCCTACGACCTGGACGCCGAGTTCCGCCCCCTCCAGCAGGGCGGCACCTACCTGGACCCGGACGCGGCGGCGGCCGCGATCGAGGCCGTGAAGAACCAGGGCAAGAAGAAGTAGTAGTAAGGAGCCCGGTGAGCAGGGCCCGGTCCGGGTGGAGGTCTTCACCACCGGACCGGGCCCTTGTACGTGTCAGCCGCAGCTGCCGCCGCAGGCGCAGGGCCCGCCGGACTGGCAGCCGCAGCCGCAGCCCGAGCCGCAGCCGCACGCGCCGAGGAGCGGGGGGCGTACCCGTTCGGCTGGCGCTTCCCGCCGGGTGTCGGTCATGGGGGACTCGGCCATGGTTCCTCCTCGAAGGTGTGCACGGGCGAACATGGGTGCGTGTCCGCCCATTGCACCGGCACCATGGCGGGCGCATCAACGGCGCATACGCGCAGGCGCCCCCCACCGCCACCGCGACACGCCCCCGTGCGCCCCCAAGAGCCCCGTCCCACCGGGCGCATGCGGCACACCAGGCCGTCAGGCCCCTTCGACCGGGGCCTCCGCCTGCTGGATCTCGTCCGCGTGCTCACCCGTCACCAGATAGACCACACGCTTGGCCACCGACACCGCGTGGTCGGCGAACCGCTCGTAGTACCGGCCGAGCAGCGTCACGTCCACCGCCGTCTCGATGCCGTGCTTCCAGCGGTCGTCCATCAGATGCTGGAACAGCGTGCGGTGGAGCAGATCCATCTCGTCGTCGTCCTGCTCCAGCTGAAGCGCCAGATCGACGTCCTTGGTGATGATGACCTCGGCCGCCTTCGCCATCAGCCGCTGCGCGAGCTGCCCCATCTCCAGGATCGTCGCGTGCAGGTCGTGCGGCACCGCGTTGACCGGGAAGCGGAGCCGGGCCAGCTTGGCGACGTGCTGCGCCAGGTCGCCCGAGCGCTCCAGGTCCGCGCTCATCCGCAGCGACGTGACCACGATCCGCAGATCGGTGGCGACCGGCTGCTGCCGCGCCAGCAGCGCGATGGCCCGTGCCTCCAGGTCGTGCTGGAGGTCGTCGACCTTCTGGTCGCCGGCGATCACGCTCTCGGCGAGCTTCAGATCGGCGTCGAGCATGGACGTGGTGGCGCGCCCGATCGCCGACCCGACCAGCCGGGCCATCTCGACCAGGCCCTCGCCGATCGAGTCAAGTTCCTCGTGGTACGCGTCCCGCATGGGTGTCCCTCTCTGGGTTTTCCTGCCGGTGGTCCGGGGTGTCCGAGTACGTCGAAATGGCCCCCGAACAGCACCGTCCTCGTCGCACGGACCGGCTACGGACCGTCAGGGGTAGGGGCTGTCGAACCCCCACGGTCCCACGTTCGGGCCGTCAGGAGTCCGGATGCTCCCTCCCAAGTGAACCGGCACTTTCTCCACGGTGAACTCTGGGCGACGAGTGTTCGAGAAGACACCTGTACGGCTGGGAGAGTGTCGCTGACCGCGCATAACCTGGATACATGGACGTGAACGCGGCGGTCGCCGCAGTGGCAGCGATCGCCGGGGCGTGTACCGGCGTGATCGCCATGCTGGCGTTCCGCTGGAGCGAGCGTGACCAGGCCCGTCCCACCCGTAGCTCACTGCACACGGAGGCCGGTCTTCCGCCCGGCGTCGACACCGTGCTCTCCGTCCTCCGCTCCTCCGCCGTCGTGCTCGACGAGAGCGACTCGGTGGTCAAGGCCAGCTCGGCCGCGTACGCGCTGGGTCTGGTCAGGGGCGGCAAGCTCGCCGTCGAGCCGATGCTGCACATGGCGCGCGACACCCGCCGCGACGGCGAGATACGCCAGGTGGAGCTCGACCTTCCGCGGCGCGGCACCGGCCGCGGCGATGCCCTGGCCGTATCGGCCCGGGTGGCGCCGCTCGGCTCCCGCCTCGTACTGCTCCTGGTCGAGGACCTCACGGAGGCACGCAGGATCGAAGCGGTCCGGCGTGACTTCGTGGCGAACGTCAGCCATGAGCTCAAGACCCCCACCGGGGCGCTCTCCCTGCTCTCCGAGGCGGTCATGGACGCCTCCGACGACCCCGTGGCGGTCACCCGCTTCGCCGGCCGCATGCAGATCGAGGCGACCCGGCTCACCAATCTCGTACAGGAACTCATCGACCTCTCGCGGGTGCAGAACGACGACCCGCTGGAGGACGCCGAACCCGTACGGGTGGACGAACTCGTCGACGAGGCCATCGACAGGTCCCGGCACGCGGCGTCCACCAAGCAGATCACCATGGCCGCGGGCGGCGCCGCCGACCTGCGGGTCTGGGGCAACCGCGGCCAGCTGGCCGCCGCCCTCGGCAACCTCGTCGAGAACGCCGTCAACTACTCCCCGGCCCGGACCCGAGTGGGCATCGCGGCCCGCCATGTGGCGGCGCCGGGCGGGGATCTGATCGAGATAGCCGTCACCGACCAGGGGATCGGCATCTCCGAGAAGGACCGGGAACGCGTCTTCGAGCGGTTCTACCGCGTCGATCCGGCCCGCTCCCGAGCCACCGGTGGCACGGGCCTCGGCCTGGCCATCGTCAAGCACGTGGCCGCCTCGCACGGCGGGGAGGTCACGATGTGGAGCTCCGAAGGCCAGGGCTCCACCTTCACCCTGAGGCTCCCCGAGGCGCGCGCCGGACGGGACCGCACACCCACCGGCCAGGACGAAGACGCCCAGCGCCGCTTTCATCACGACGTCAACGATCTTGACCAATCGACTGAGATCCCTGCCCCGGAGGTCCTTCCGTGACCCGAGTGCTCGTCGTCGAGGATGAGGAATCCTTCAGCGACGCCCTTTCCTACATGCTCCGCAAGGAAGGCTTCGAGGTCGCGATCGCGACCACCGGGCCCGCGGGGCTCGACGAGTTCGAACGCAACGGCGCCGACCTCGTCCTCCTCGACCTGATGCTCCCCGGTCTGCCCGGCACCGAGGTGTGCCGCCAGCTGCGCGGGAAGTCCAACGTCCCGGTGATCATGGTGACCGCCAAGGACAGTGAGATCGACAAGGTCGTCGGCCTGGAAATAGGAGCCGACGACTATGTGACCAAGCCCTTCTCCTCGCGGGAGCTGGTGGCGCGCATCCGCGCGGTGCTGCGCCGCAGGGGCGAGCCGGAGGAGGTCACGCCCGCCGCCCTGGAGGCCGGCCCGGTCCGGATGGACGTGGACCGCCACGTCGTGACGGTCTCCGGCGGCAAGGTCGACCTGCCGCTGAAGGAGTTCGACCTCCTGGAGATGCTGCTGCGCAACGCGGGCCGGGTGCTGACCCGTATGCAGCTCATCGACCGGGTCTGGGGCGCCGACTACGTGGGGGACACCAAGACCCTCGACGTCCACGTCAAGCGGCTGCGGGCGAAGATCGAGCCGGACCCGGGGGCGCCGCGGTACCTGGTGACGGTGCGCGGTCTCGGCTACAAGTTCGAGCCGTAGACCCCCCCGGCTCCGGCGTCCGGCTCCGGCCCCCGGCCCCTGTCACCCTGCCCCGTTCGCCCGGAGAGATCGCGCGCGGCTCGTACGCGGTCACACGTGTGAGGGCGCCGTACCGGGATCCCGGTACGGCGCCCTCACACGTGGCCCGGTGCTCAGTTCTCCGTGTTCGAGGATGCCGAGGCGGCGTCCGTCGGTGTCGACTGCTCGCCCTCCTCGGTGCCCTGGTCCGCGCCTTCGGCGGTGCCTTCGGGCGCCTCGGACCCACCGTTGGCGCTGTCGTCCCGCTCCTCGTCGCCGGGGGCGCCGGACGCGCCGTCGGACGGGGAGCCCGAGGGCGAACCGCCCGGCTGCTGCGTGGGGCCGGGCGACGGCTGCGCGCTGGGCCCGAAGCCCGTGAAGGGGCCGGTCGCCGGGACCACGAAGGCGTCGAGCGCGACGTCACCGGTCTCGCTGAACTGGAACACCACGCGCTGGGCGTCGCCGTTGCGCGCGGGCTCGTTGCCGGTCTCGATCACGGCGGAGGCGTTGCCCTCGCCGCCGATCAGGACCGAGCCGCCCGCGGGCACCTTGAGCGGTCCCTTGCCCTTGACCGGGGTGATCGTCACGGTGTTGCCGCTGTCCGGCAGCGTGATGGCGTCGAGCGTCTGCTGGGTGCGGCCGTTGTTGAAGAGGGTCGCGGTGATGACGGCGGGGCCTTCGGCGGTGGCCTTGGGCTGAGTGACGACCGTGGCGTTCTGGACGCTGATGTCGCCGATCGAGGTCGAGGCGTTGTCAGGTCGGACGCCGAGCGTCTGCGCGTTGTTGCCGGCGCCGCACGCGGCGAGCGAGGCGATCGAGAACGCGATGGCAGACGCGGCGAGGGTGCCGCGTCGAAGGCTGCGGCTCACGGCGGCGGCAACTCCTTGGACTTGGACGTGCGGGCGGGCTGAGTGAGGCTGGCGCTGGTTCAGCGGGCCCAGGTTACCGAGCCCCCGTCACAGCCCCGCACCCGACCCGCCACTACGGCGCCCGGCCGGCGGCGAGGGCGGCCGGGGACGCGACCGGGGGACGACCGATGAGTGCGGTCCCGGGAGAGGCGGAAGTAAGTGGTCACGGCATGTTTAGTACGCCGTTCACATAAGTCCGGTGATCAATTCCCCGGCCCGACACACATTCCTTACGAATAGCGCCGGATAGCTGTGTAAACCGCGGGTGATCAAATTCGGATTGGGTTCGCACTTCCGTCCGTACGTGTGACCGACATCCGAACGGAGCAGGGGAAGTTCAGCCTTCGGAACCAGACATATGTGGATGTTCAACCCATCGTGGCGGGGTTCGGGGTGGTGGAACACGTGTGTTTCCGTCCGGCTTCGCAGCCGCTCCCACCTGCGAATACCTCGTTCCGGAAGCCGCTCGCAGCACGTTCCTATTGCTGTTGTCAAGCCCCGAGATGCGCCCTGACCTGCGAAAACGCCATTCAGAACAGGCCGTTCCCGTGTTACCCTGGATAGCCACGGAAGGGGTACCTGTCACATGACGTTCAAGGTTGGCGACACCGTGGTCTATCCCCATCACGGGGCCGCGCTGATCGAGGCTATCGAAACTCGCCAGATCAAAGGCGTGGACAAGACCTACTTGGTGCTCAAGGTCGCCCAGGGCGACCTGACGGTTCGTGTCCCGGCGGACAATGCGGAGTTCGTCGGAGTGCGCGATGTGGTCGGTCAGGATGGGCTGGACCGGGTCTTCGAGGTGCTCCGGGCACCGTACGCCGAAGAGCCGACGAACTGGTCCCGGCGCTACAAGGCAAACCTCGAGAAGCTCGCCTCCGGCGATGTCATCAAGGTCGCCGAAGTGGTCCGCGACCTCTGGCGCCGGGAGCGGGAGCGCGGTCTCTCCGCAGGTGAGAAGCGCATGCTCGCCAAGGCGCGCCAGATTCTGGTGAGCGAGCTGGCTCTCGCGGAGAACACCAACGAGGACAAGGCCGAGGCCCTGCTCGACGAGGTCCTCGCGTCCTGACCGGGTCCTGACCCGGACGTCCCGGCTGTCGTGCACGCCGATGTGCGCGTCACACGCGCACCGACGCGGAGCAGTGGCCGGACGTGAAACAGGACCAGGCATCAATGCCGCGGTGCCCGCTGACCAGCAGTGATTCATCCAGACGCTGAGTCGCCGGGCACTGCGGCATGCCCGGAGGAGTCGGCGGACCCGGCAAGTGAGAATCTCTGCGGCGGGACCTCTTCACGAGCCTCGTCCGGCCCTAAGATCTACTCGGATGTGACACCCCGTCACAACCGAATTTCCCCCGCAGTCCCCGTATCCGTACTCGAATCCGGCACACGCGCCTGCGCCCGATCCTGGTGTGCCGGGCCCGGGCAGCTGGCGCAGCTGGTCTCAACCAGTGTCACGGAAGGGTCCGGTCAAGGCGCCGCGCCCGGCACGCTGAGGCCATACCCATGTCGGCCGAGGAAACAAACCTGCCGGAGTGCAACCGATGTCAGACGAATCGAGCCCACACCGCACCGCCGCCGTGATCCCCGCGGCGGGCCGTGGCATACGGCTCGGACCCGGCGCCCCCAAGGCGCTCCGCACCCTGGGCGGCACCCCGATGCTGGTCCACGCGGTACGGGCCATGGCGGCTTCCCGCGCGGTCTCCCTCGTGGTCGTGGTGGCCCCGCCCGACGACGCGGGGCCGGTGAAGCTGCTCCTCGACGAGCACTCGCTGCCCACCCGCACCGACTATCTCGTGGTGCCCGGCGGCGAGACCCGCCAGGAGTCCGTACGGCTCGGCGTGGAGGCGCTGCCGGACGACATCACCACCGTCCTCGTCCACGACGCGGCACGCCCGCTCGTGCCGGTCGACACCGTGGACGCCGTGGTGGACGCCGTACGGGCCGGAGCGCCCGCCGTCGTCCCCGCCCTGCCGCTCGCCGACACCGTCAAAGAGGTCGAGCCCGGCGGGAAGGACCAGCCCGAGCCCGTCGTGGCCACCCCCGAGCGCGCCAGACTGCGCGCCGTACAGACCCCGCAGGGCTTCGACCGGGACACCCTCGTACGCGCGCACCTGACCGTGCCGCTCGCCGGCCAGGGCGCCACCGACGACGCCGGGCTCGTCGAACAGCTCGGCGCGCCCGTGGTGGTCGTGCCCGGCCACGAGGAGGCGTTCAAGGTGACCCGGCCGCTGGACCTGGTGCTCGCCGAGGCCGTACTCGCCCGCAGGAGGGCCACCGATGGGTTCTGAGTCCGCACCGCTCCCCGCCCTGCCGCTGATCGGCATCGGCACCGACGTGCACGCCTTCGAGGCCGGGCGTGAGCTGTGGTGCGCCGGTCTGCTCTGGGACGGCCCGGGGAACGACGGCTACGGCCTCGCCGGCCACTCCGACGGCGACGTCGCCGCCCACGCCGCCTGCGACGCGCTCTTCTCCGCGGCCGGCGCCGGCGACCTCGGCGCGCACTTCGGGACCTCCCGGCCCGAGTGGTCCGGTGCCTCCGGCGTCACCCTCCTCAAGGAGGCGGCCAGGATCGTCCGCGCCGAGGGGTTCGTCATCGGCAACGTCGCCGTCCAGGTCATCGGCGTGCGGCCGAAGATCGGCAAGCGCCGCGACGAGGCCGTGAAGGCGCTGTCGGAAGCCGTCGGCGCGCCCGTCTCCGTGTCCGGCACGACCACCGACGGGCTGGGGCTGACAGGACGCGGCGAGGGCCTGGCCGCGATCGCCACCGCGCTGCTGGTGCGCGCCGGCTGAACCCTCCGCGCGGACGCCCGCCCGACCAGACGGCGGGCGGCCCGCCGACATCGGGCGGCCGGACCCGAAATACCGGGCGGCCCACGTCGGTTGAGAAGGCGACGAGGGGTACGCGCACCACGGCGTACCCCTTCCGCGCATCCCTTCCAGGAAAGGCAGCATCGATGGCAGTCGCTCTCTCCGAGAAGCTCAAGGAGCTCCTCGACAGCCCCGTCTTCGTCGCGATCGCCACCATCCAGCCCGACGGCAGCCCCCAGGTGTCGCCGGTATGGGTGAAGCGTGACGGCGACGACATCCTCATCTCGACGACCGTCGGCCGTCGTAAGGAGGAGAACCTGCGGCGCGACCCGAGGGTGACGGTCATGCTCCAGCCCTTCGACGCCCCGTACTCGTACGCCGAGATCCGCGGGTCGGCCACCCTCACCACGGAGGGCGGCCAGGAGCTCATCGACGAGCTGGCGGTGAAGTACGTGGGGAAGCCGTACGCCGAGTTCAACTCGAACGCGGCGCAGGACGACGAGCGCGTGGTCGTCCGGATCACCCCCCGGAAGGTCGTCGGCCGCATCTGACGCCGTCCCGGCGCCACCGGGCACTGTCCGATCACGGACAGTGCCCGGACGTCGCGGAGGGCGCCGCGCGCCGCCGTCCGGGAGCGCCCGGCCCCCCTCCGGCAGCCTCCGCCGGGGGTCGTGCGGGGCGCGCAACGTCACGCTTCGGTGTCCCGTCTGCCCAAGGGGCCCGGTGCACTGCCTCCGGAGCACTACCCTTGTCTGGTGACTATTCGGCTGTACGACACCGGCGCCCGGCAGATCCGTGACTTCACCCCGCTCGTCCCGGGCTGTGTCTCGATCTACCTCTGCGGTGCCACCGTGCAGTCCGCACCGCACATCGGGCACATCAGGTCGGGGCTCAACTTCGACATCCTGCGGCGCTGGTTCACCCACCGCGGCTACGACGTGACCTTCGTACGGAACGTCACCGACATCGACGACAAGATCATCGCCAAGTCGGCCGTCCAGGACCGCCCCTGGTGGGCGATCGGGTACGAGAACGAACGCGCCTTCAACGCCGGCTACGACGTGCTCGGCTGCCTGCCGCCCACCTACGAGCCGCGCGCCACCGGGCACGTCCCCGAGATGATCGACATGATGCGCGTCCTCATCGAGCGCGGTCACGCCTACGCGAGCGACGGCAACGTCTACTTCGACGTGCGGTCCTTCCCGGAGTACCTCCAGCTCTCCAACCAGGACATCGACGACCTGCGCCAGCCCTCGGGCGAGGGCGAGACCGGCAAGCGCGACCGGCGCGACTTCGCCATGTGGAAGGCCGCCAAGCCCGGCGAGCCGTACTGGGAGACCCCCTGGGGCCCCGGCCGGCCCGGCTGGCACCTGGAGTGCTCCGCCATGGCGCACAAGTACCTCGGCAGCGCCTTCGACATCCACGGCGGCGGGCTCGACCTGGTCTTCCCGCACCACGAGAACGAGATCGCGCAGGCCAAGGCGTACGGCGACGGGTTCGCCGATTACTGGGTGCACAACGCCTGGGTCACCATGAGCGGCGAGAAGATGTCCAAGTCGCTCGGCAACTCGGTCCTGGTCAGCGAGATGGTCAAGCACTGGCGGCCCATCGTCCTGCGCTACTACCTCGGCACCCCGCACTACCGCTCGATGATCGAGTACAGCGAGGAGGCCCTGCGCGAGGCCGAGTCCGCCTTCGGGCGGATCGAGGGCTTCGTCCAGCGCGTCATCGAGATGGCCGGCCACACCGTGCGGCCCGCCGACGAGGTACCG
Organism: Streptomyces sp. NPDC104581; assembly: GCF_055583685.1. NCBI lineage: Bacteria > Bacillati > Actinomycetota > Actinomycetes > Kitasatosporales > Streptomycetaceae > Streptomyces > Streptomyces sp. NPDC104581. The sequence goes on along the minus strand of NZ_JBVJNN010000021.1, from coordinate 51,235 downwards.
CCCGCCTTCGCCGAGGCGATGGACGACGACCTCGGAGTCCCGCAGGCCCTCGCGATCATCCACACCACCGTCCGGCAGGGGAACTCGGCCCTCGCCGCCGACGACAAGGAAGCGGCGGTCGCCCGTCTCGCCGAGGTCCGCGCGATGCTCGGAGTTCTCGGTCTGGACCCGCTGGACGCACACTGGACGGGAGCGGGCGCGGGCGAGGACGGCCCCGACGGGCGCGACAGCCTCCACGGAGTCGTCGACACCCTCGTACGGCTGGTGCTCGACCAGCGTGAGTCGGCCCGGGCCCGCAAGGACTGGGCCGCGGCCGACGCCATCAGGGACCGGCTCCAGCAGTCCGGACTCGTCATCGAGGACAGTCCGGCGGGCCCGCGGTGGACGCTCGGCCCCCGCTGAGCGGGGCAGACAGCACAGCCTCCTGAAGAGGAGGCGGGGAACGGCCTCCTGAAGAGGAGGCGCCGGGCGGACCGGGCGCCACAGGGCTCCGGCCGGGCCCCGATTGTGCTGTCCGGCCGCCGGGCGGCACACTCGCGTGAACGAAGTGAAGTTCTCACGAACCGACGAAAGCAACGAAACAGGTAGGTCATGGCCGGGAACAGCCAACGCAGGAACCGCCGCACGTCCAACAAGAAGGGCGCGCAGGTCGGCAGCGGTGGCAAGCGGCGCCGCGGACTGGAGGGCAAGGGCCCGACGCCGCCGGCGTCCGCCCGCAAGGGCCATGTGCAGAACCGTGTCGCCAACGCCAAGGCCAAGCTGACCGCCCGCCGCCAGGTCACCCGGCGCGGCGGCAAGGGCACCAGCGAGATGGTCGTCGGCCGCAACCCGGTCTTCGAGGCGCTGCGCGACGGCGTACCGGCGACGATGCTCTACGTACAGCAGTACATCGAGAACGACGAGCGGGTGCGCGAGGCCCTCCAGCTCGCCGCCGACCGCGGCGGCATCCACCTGATGGAAGCCCCCCGGCCCGAGCTGGACCGCATGACCAACGGCCTCAACCACCAGGGCCTGGTGCTCCAGGTCCCGCCGTACGAGTACGCGCACCCCGAGGACCTGGCCGCCGCCGCCTTCGACGAGGGCGAGGACCCGCTGATCGTCGCGCTCGACGGCATCACCGACCCGCGCAACCTCGGCGCCGTCGTCCGCTCCGTCACCGCCTTCGGCGGTCACGGCGTCGTCGTCCCCGAGCGGCGCGCCGCCGGGATGACCGCCGGGGCGTGGAAGACCTCGGCCGGCACCGCCGCCCGTACGCCCGTCGCCCGCGCCACCAACCTCACCCGCGCGCTGGAGAGTTACCGGAAGGCCGGGCTGACCGTCGTCGGTCTCGCGGCCGACGGCGACACCGAGGTCGGCGACCTCCCGGCGCTCGGCGGCCCCGTCGTGATCGTGGTCGGCAGCGAGGGCAAGGGCCTGTCCCGGCTGGTCGGCGAGACCTGCGACCACCTGGTGCGGATCCCGATGCCGGGCGGCGCCGAATCGCTGAACGCGGGCGTCGCCGCGGGTGTGGTGCTGTACGAGGCGGCCCGCCGGCGCGGCTGAGCGGCCGGGGGCGCGGGCCCGGCGACGGGCACCGCGCCGGTGCGGGGCGGCGCGTTGCGGTTCCTTACGCGGTGGTACGGGGCGGCGCGGTACGCGGTGGCGCCGGGCGGGTACGGGGTAGCCCTCGTACTGATGTCCCCGTCGCCCCACTCTTGACGGGTCTCGGACATTTCCCGGCCGTCAAGGCAGTGTCCTAAACACAAGTCACTCGGTTAGATGAGTGTGGACACCAGAACGCCCCGGCCCGGGTTCGACGAACAGCCCCCGCTGAGCATGGTCAAGGTGGACTGCGATCCCGCGCAGGTCATCGTGAACCACGCCAGCTTTCGGGTGAAGCTCGCAGCGAGCCAGCGCCCCAGCCCCGTACGCGCCACGGCGGACACCGCGCGGATCCCCGCGATGAGCCGCCCCGCAGGCGCCGCCCGCCGCCGGGCCCCCGTCGTCTGGAGCGGCAGGTCGGAACCGGGCGACCTCGGAGCCACCGGGCTCCTCCAGGCCGTACGGAACTCCTCCGCGACCGCCACGGGCGCGGCCCTCACCGACGCGCCGGGCAGCCCCTACGAAGCCGGGGCCACCGGCTCCACCCAGGTCATCCCGCGCATCGACCTCGGCGACGACACGATGCCGACCCCGCGCGTACCGCACCGCGCCGGCGCCGGATCCGACACCCCCCTGCTGCCCCCCATGCGCCAGGCCGTCGGCGCGTACGACACACCCGACTACGACACCTACGGCGCGGGCGGCGCACGCCACCGCGGCGGCCACGACGACCGCGACGACCTCGAGTACGAGCGCGACTACGAACGCGAACGCCGCGGCCACGACCACGGTGACGACCCCCGCGGCGACCGCCGGGACCTCTCACCGGCCGACGCCGCCGTACGGCACGCCTACTACCCCGGCCGCCGTATGAACCTCGGCGTGGTGCTCCTCCCGCTCCGCGTCTTCCTCGGACTCATCTCCGTCTACGCGGGCATGGGCAAGCTCTGCGACCCCGTCTACTTCGACGGCGGCAAGCGCGGCTCCATGGTCACCTGGCTCACCTCGCTCCAGCCGTGGGCGCTCGCCGAACCCCTGCGCGACTTCGCCCTCTCGCACCCCGTCGGCGCCGGACTCAGCGTCGCGTTCCTCCAGATCATCGCCGGAGTGCTCACCGTCCTCGGCCTCTGGCAGCGGCTCGCCGCCTGCTTCGGGGCGCTGCTCTCGGCCGCGCTGATCCTCACCGTCAGCTGGCGCACCGTCCCCGTCTACGACGCGCCCGACATCATCTACCTGGCCGCCTGGTCCCCGCTGATCATCGCGGGCGCCCCCGTCTACTCGCTGGACGGACGCCTGGCCGGCGAGGCCTGGCGCAAGCTCGGCCCGCGCACTCCCCTGCGGGAGCTGCGGCGCCGCGTACTGCGCCGGGGCGCGGTCGTCGCGACCGTGGTCATCGGTCTGACGCTGCTCATCGGCTCCATGCTCGGCGGCGCCGTACGGTCCACGGACATGGTGACCGTGCCCGGACCGAACAACCCGGTCAACCAGCTTCCCGGCTCGCCGCTCCCGCAGAAGTCCGGCAGGAGCAGCGCGTCCGGCTCGCCCACCGGCGAGGCCCGGCAGAACGGCGGCAGCGCCGCGCCGACCGCCGGCCAGACCAGCGGACCGTCCGCCGAGCAGTCGACGCCGGGCCGCGACCCGGCCCGCGAGCCCGGCCCGACCGGCGCGAGCGGACAGCCCAGCCAGACCCAGGGCACCGGCCAGGCACCCCCGCAGACGTCCCAGCAGCAGCAGGCACCACCGCCGTCCAGCAGCCAGGGTCCCGCCACGAGCGGCGGCTCGACGGGCGGCGGCGGCACCACGGGAGGCGGAGGCGACGGCGGCGGCACGACGGGCGGCGAGGGCGGCTCGTCCACCGGCGGCGGTGGCGGAGGCGCCAAGAACCCGATCGGCGGCCTGCTGGGCTGAGGCGGCGCGGCGACGGCCGGAACACGTACGAGGGCGGCCACCCGGCGGGATCGGGTGGCCGCCCTCGTAGCTGTCTGCCGTGCCCTCCGTGTGGGCTCTGCGCCCGTCTGCGGGCCCCCGGTGTCCCGTACGGCCCCGAGGGGCACGGAGACGCTCCGGCGCCCGTCAGGCCCCGTCAGGAGCGTGCGGCCCGGCACCGGTCGGTGAGGGGCGGCGAAAGGCCCGGGGGAGGGGCGACGGGAGCGGCCGGGAGTACGTCAACGCGCGGCGGACGCCAGCTCCTTGGCCGCCTCGGTGAGGTCCTTCGCGGTGTCGATGGCCCGCCAGTACGCGCCCTGCGGCAGCGGGAAGCCCGCCAGCCGGCGTTCGCGCGCCAGCCGGGGAAAGGTCGTCCGCTCGTGGTCGCCCCGGTCGGGCAGCAGACCCGCGAACTCCGAAGAGAACACGTACACACCCGCGTTGATCAGATACGGCGACGGCGGCGACTCGATGAAATCCAGCACATGGCCGAACTCGTCGGTCTCCACGGCCCCCCAGGGAATCCTCGGCCGGGCGAGGGCGAGCGTCGCGGTGGCATCGCGCTCGGCATGGAACGCGGCCATCTCGCGCAGCGAGAAACGTGTCCAGATGTCGCCGTTGGTGGCGTACCAGGGCCGCTCGGGCTCGGGCAGCCGGGCGGCCGCGTACTTGAGACCACCGCCGCGGCCGAGCGGCTCGTTCTCCACCACGGTCGTGACACGCAGCGGGAGTTCCGAAGCGTCCAGCCACTCCTGGAGCACCTCGGCGAGATGGCCGCACGAGACAACGGCGTCCGTGACGCCCTCGGCGGCCAGCCAGGCGAGCTGATGGCCGATGATCGGGGTCCCCGTCCCGGGGATCTCGACCATCGGCTTCGGTCGGTCGTCGGTGTACGGGCGCAGCCGCGAACCCTGGCCGCCCGCGAGGACCACGGCCTGCGTCGGAAACGTCATCATGCCGTGAACGATAGGCGGGGCGGTCGGGGAGGCGGTGCTCAGTGCCCCGCGGTCTGCTGGGAGACCCCGTAGGCGAACGAGGTGTCGCACACGGGGCGGGAGAACGACTGCGCGCGGGTGGGTCCGTAGTGCGCGACAGCGGCGCGGCCGAGCGCGCGTGCCAGGGACATGCAGTGCTTGGCGAGCGAGGGGCGCTCCTCGATCTGGCGCTGGAGGTGGGTCAGGGCGATCCCCGGGTCCTTCTCCTGGAGCTCCACGAGCAGCTTGTCGCGGAGAACGTCCTGCGGGGCGCGGGACTTGGCACGCACGGACGCCTTGTCCGAGGACGCGGTGAGGATCTGTGCCTCGGAGTTCTTCGCCGCCCACGGGACGGTCGCGACCGCCAGGGTTCCGGAGAGGACGAGGACGACGGGCAGTACGAGGGCGAGAGTTCGGCCGATTCGGCGGGCAGTGTGGGTCACGGAGGCGAGCGTAGCGGTCAGTGATGATTTGGCGACATTTAGTCACTCGGCCGAGGGATGGTTCGACTGGGCTTTTCGAATCGGGTGTTGACGCACGCGATTCGAAATGGCCCGTGTGCCGGGGTATTTGTGTCCGCGCGAGCCGCCCACGCAAACGGCCCCGCACCGAAGTGCGGGGCCGTAAGTACGTTCTTCAGTTCAGTCGCGCTGAAGGGGATCAGTCGCTGAGACGCTCGCCCGTGGACGACGCGAAGACGTGCGTCTCGCCCGGCCGCGGCACGACGTGCAGCTTGGCGCCCTTCTCGGGAACGGCGCGGCCGTTGACGCGGACCACCAGGTCCTTGTGCTCGCCGCCGACCTGCGCGTCGCCGTAGACGTAACCGTCGGCGCCCAGCTCCTCGACGACGTTGACGGTGACGGCCAGACCGGCCGGCGCGTCGTCGGCGTCCTTCGACAGCGACTTCGCGACCTCGCCGCCCTGCTCCACGATGTCGAAGTGCTCCGGGCGGACACCGACCGTGACGGTGCTGTCACCGCGGTCGGCCGCGGCGGACAGCGCCTCGCGGGAGACCGGGACGACGCTGTTGCCGAACTTCACACCGCCGTCGGTGATCGGGACCTCGACCAGGTTCATGGCCGGGGAGCCGATGAAGCCGGCGACGAAGAGGTTGGCGGGACGGTCGTACATGTTGCGCGGCGAGTCCACCTGCTGGAGCAGACCGTCCTTGAGGACGGCGACCCGGTCACCCATGGTCATGGCCTCGACCTGGTCGTGCGTGACGTACACGGTCGTGATGCCCAGACGGCGCTGGAGCGAGGCGATCTGCGTACGGGTCGACACACGGAGCTTGGCGTCGAGGTTCGACAGCGGCTCGTCCATGAGGAACACCTGCGGCTCACGCACGATCGCACGGCCCATCGCCACACGCTGGCGCTGACCACCGGAGAGCGCCTTCGGCTTGCGGTCCAGGTACTCGGTGAGGTCGAGGATCTTCGCGGCCTCTTCGACCTTCTTACGGATGTCGGCCTTGTTGACGCCCGCGATCTTCAGCGCGAAGCCCATGTTGTCGGCGACCGACATGTGCGGGTAGAGCGCGTAGTTCTGGAACACCATCGCGATGTCCCGGTCCTTGGGCGGCAGGTGCGTGACGTCGCGGTCACCGATGCGGATCGCTCCGCCGTTGACGTCCTCAAGACCCGCGAGCATGCGCAGGGAGGTCGACTTGCCGCAACCGGAGGGCCCGACGAGCACGAGGAACTCGCCGTCGGCGACATCGAGCTCGAGCTGATCGACAGCGGGCTTCGTGGAACCCGGGTACACACGGGTCGCCTTGTCGAACTGAACAGTGGCCATGGTGATGTGGTCCCTTCACCGGCAGGAACGTGCCGGACGATCCGAGTAAAGGAATGGCTCCCCCGCCGGAGGGCGGAGGATGGGTCTAGTCCACCTGGATGAACTTGAGGTGACGCTACCCCGCGTTTCAAGATCTGTCAGTAGTCCTGCGTCGCCGAAATTTTCGATCTTGTTCATGGGGAAACGGCAGAGCAGCGCACTTTTGACCTGGCCCACCGCGTGCGGTGGTCTCCCGCCCCTCACGGGACGGGTTTCCTGCTTCGACGCCCGCAGCCGTCCGGCCGCGACCTCTCAAGAGGCGCGTTCGTCCGGTCCTACGCGGGCTCCACAGGCGCTCCGGCCGACGGCCCGTCGGTCCGTACCGCGAACAAACCCGGCAATGGCTTCTACGGGGCCTCGCGGTTCGCGGACTCCGTCAGCTCCGATGCGCTGATCACCGGGGGTGGCTCCTGGCCGGGAGGCAGTGCCGACGCCACTGTCCGGTAGAGCCGCATTCCCTCGTCGCGGAGGTTCACCGCCGCGTTCACATCGCGGTCGTGCTCGACGCCGCACCCGGAGCACGTCCAGGTCCGTACCGACATGTCCAGTCGTGGGCCCGTCGTGTGGCAGGAGGAGCAGCGGCGCGTCGAGGGAAAGAAGCGGTCGACGACCACCAGCGTGCGTCCGTACCAAGCGCACTTGTAGCGCAGTTGACGCAGGAGCTCGCCCCACGACGCGTCCAGCATGGAGCGGCTCAGCCCGGCTTTCCTCCGGCGTCCCGCGCCCCTGGCCGACCGCAGCAGGGTCACGACGGACAGGTCTTCCACCACGAGCACTTGGTTCTCGCGCACGAGGCGGGTCGTGAACTGGTTCAGCATGTCTCTGCGTACGTCGCCTATGAGAGCGTGCAGCCGGGCGATCCGGAGGCGGGCCTTCTCCCGGTTCGCCGAACCCCTCGCCCCGCGGTGCAGGCTCCGCTGCGCACGGGCCAGTTCGCCTTCGTACTTCTTCAGGAGGCGGGGGTGACCGAGCTTCGTACCGTCGTCCAGGGTCACGAGGGACGCCAGGCCGAGATCCAGGCCCACCGCCTTCGGAGCACCGTCACCGGGCAGGAACACTGCGGGCAATCGCTGGATCCGCTCCTCCACCAGTACGGACAGGAAGAAGCGGTGGGCCCTGTCCCGTGTCACGGTCAGTTTCACCGGCGCCGTCCCGCTGGGCAGCGCGCGGGACCAGCGGACATCCAGTGGGTCGTTCTGCTTCGCCAACGTCACCAGCCCGGTCCCCGGGTGCTCGGGGTCCTCGATCCAGCGGAAACCCGTCCGCACGTACGTCGCCGAGTCGCGTGACCGGTGTTTCCTCTTCCGCCGCGGATGCTTCGCCGCCCCCTTGAAGAACCGGGAGAACGCGCTGTCCAGGTGCCGCAGAGCCTGTTGCAGCACGGTGGACGACACCGCGGCCAGCCACGAGGTCCCCTCCGCCCGCCGCCACCCGGTCAGAGCGCGGCAGGTCTCGGCGAAGCCCACGGAGACGCGGTGCCGTTCCCAGGCCTCCGTACGGAGGGTGAGCCCTTCGTTGTAGACCCACCGGCACGCGCCGAAGGTGTCCGCCAACTGCTGTGCCTGTGCGGGGGACGGATAGAAGCGGAAGCGGTAGACGCGCTGCCGCATGTCCGGTCGCCCGGCACGGGACCGACGCGTGGGCGGCGCGGCGCGGCGGTCGTGGTGCTTGCGCGGATCGGCGATACCGAGCGACTCACGCTTGACGCGTCGAGCCTCCGGGCCGGTGACACGTATGCGTCCGCCCACGGCCTCCACCACGGCTCCCCCCGTCATGATCACATCGTCGGACAGTGCGTCCGTCCGTACAACGAACGCGTGCTCGTGAGGTCACGCGCGGGTGGATCTCTGTGGCTGGGGCGGTTGGCCGCTGTGTAGAGTGAGGCACTCTCGCGCACCGCTTCCACCGTGTGCGAAACGCCGCCTTAGCTCAGTTGGCAGAGCTCTCCACTTGTAATGGAACGGTCGTCGGTTCGATTCCGACAGGCGGCTCGGGGGAAGGCCAGGTCATCAAGGGTGACCTGGCCTTTCGGCTTTTCGGTGGGGTGCGGGGAGTCCCGGGGTCAGTGGCGGCCCGCTATGCGGTTGGCCGTGCGGGCCAGGCGGTGGGTTGTCGTCGTGTGGGACGTGGACTCGCGGTGGTCCGCCGTGCGGTAGGCCGCGTAGAGCGTGTGGACTCCCAGCCAGCGCAGGGGCTCCGGTTCCCACTTGCGGACCTTGTGGTTGACCCAGGGCAGGGTCGTGAGGTCCGTGGGGCCGTCCTGGCCGGAGTCCTGGCGGATCAGGTCGCGCAGGGTGCGGGCCGCGAGGTTGGTCGTGGCGACCCCCGAGCCGACGTAGCCGCCCGCCCAGCCGAGGCCCGTGGAGCGGTCGAGGGTGACCGTGGCGCACCAGTCGCGGGGGACGCCGAGCACGCCCGACCAGGCGTGGTCGATACGGACGCCGGCCGTGGTGGGGAAGAAGCGGACCAGGATGTCGCGCAGGGCGGCCACGGTGGCGGTCTGGGTGCGGCCGTCGTTGTCGGTGCGGGAGCCGTAGCGGTACGGGACTCCCCGGCCGCCGAGCGCGATGCGGTCGTCGGCGGTGCGCTGGGCGTACATGTAGGCGTGTGCCATGTCGCCGAGGGTCTCGCGGCCGTCCCAGCCGATGGTGTCCCACACCGCGGCGGGCAGCGGTTCGGTGACGATCATCGAGGAGTTCATGGGGAGCCAGGTGCGGCGCTGGCCCTTGAGGCCGGCGGTGAAGCCCTCGGTGCAGCGCAGGACGTAGGGCGCGCGGACGGTGCCGTACGGGGTGACGGCGTGTTTGGGCTTGATCTCCGTGACCGGTGTCGACTCGTGGATGGTGACGCCGAGCGCCTCGACGGCAGCGGCGAGGCCCTTGAGGAGTTTGACCGGGTGCAGCCGGGCGCCGTGCGGGGTCCAGGTGGAGCCGACGGCTCCGGTGACCCGTACGCGTGCGGCGGTCTCGCGTGCGCCGTGCAGGGTGCGGTCGGTCTCGCCGAAGGCGGTCTCGGCGGCGTGGAAGTCCTTGAGTCGGGCGAGCTGCGCGGGTGTGTACGCGACTTCGAGGACGCCGCCCTGGTGGATGTCGGCGTCGATGGACTCGTCGGCGGCGACGCGTACGACCTCGGCCACGGTGTCGTTCATGGCCTGCTGGAGCCGTACGGCGGCGTCGTGGCCGTGCTTGAGGGCGTGGGCGTCGCGTCCGGCGATGCCGTTGTAGAGCCAGCCGCCGTTGCGTCCGGAGGCGCCGTATCCGCAGAACTTGGCTTCCAGGACGGTGATGTTGAGGAAGGGCACGGCCTTCTTCAGGTAGTAGGCCGTCCACAGGCCGGTGAAGCCGCCGCCGACGACGCAGACATCGGCGGTCGTGTCGCCGGGGAGGGGTTCGCGGGGCGCGGGTATGCCGTCCTGGGCGTACCAGAAGGAGATGCCGCCGTTGGTGGTGCTGCTCATGACGGTGTTCGTACACCGCTTTCCGCGCCTGTGTCCAGGTTCGGGGAGCGCGCTCGTAGGCTCGGGACGATGGAGATTCCGGCGGAGCTGGTGAGGACGCAGTCGATGTTCCTGGGCGCTCGGGGGCGCGCGTTCATCGCCGCGCTCCCGGCGCGCGCGGCCGACTTCCTGAAGAGGTGGGAACTCCGGCGTACGGGCCCGGCGACGCACGGCATGTGCGCGCTGGTGCTGCCGGTGGAGCGGGCGGACGGTACGGCGGCGGTGCTGAAGCTCCAGAACCTCGACGAGGAGACGGCCGGTGAGCCGGTGGCGCTGCGGCTGTGGGACGGCGACGGCGCGGTGCGGCTGCTGGAGTACGACGAGGCGTCGGGCACGCTGCTGCTGGAGCGGCTGGACGCGGCGCGCGATCTGACGGGTGTTCCGGTACGGGACGGGGTGGCGGTCGTGGCCGGGCTGCTGGCCCGGTTGACGGCGCGGGCCGCGCCGGCGGACCTGCGGACGCTGGACGCGATCACGGCGGCGATGCTCGACGAGGCGCCGGTGAGGGTGCGGACGCTCCCCGGCGGCGCGGAGCGGCGGCTGCTCCTGGACTGCGCGGCGGCGGTGCGCGAGGTGGCCGGTGAGCCGGGTGACCGGCTGCTGCACTGGGATCTGCACTTCGGGAACGTGCTGGCGCCCGTGGCGGGCCCGGCCGCAGGGGAGGGGCGGGGCCGTGAGCCGTGGCTGGCGATCGATCCGAAGCCGCTTGCCGGGGATCCGGGGTTCGAGCTGCTGCCGGCCGTCGTCAACCGGTTCGACGCGGGCGACATCCTGTGGAGGTTCGATCTCATGACGGAGGTCATGGGGCTGGACCGGGGGCGTGCGCGGGCGTGGATGCTGGGGCGGGTGCTCCAGAACTGTCTGTGGGACATCGGGGACGGGGAGCGGGGGCTGTCGCCCGTGCATCTGGCCGTGGGGCGGGAGTTGCGGGACCGCCGGGTCTGAGGGCCGCGGCCGGGATCGTGGGGCCCGGAGCGGGCCGCCCCGGCCGCCCCGGCCGTCGCTGGCGCGGCGGCCGGTGAGAGGGCAGGCTGCGGTCATGATTCGTACGGCGACGGCCGCCGACGTTCCGGTGATCCACGCGATGATCCGTGAACTGGCGGCATACGAGAAGGCCCCGGACGAGGCGCGGGCGACCGAGGCGCAGTTGGGGGAGGCGCTGTTCGGGGAGCGGCCCGCGGCGTACGCGCACGTCGCGGAGACGGACGAGGGCGCGGTGGCGGGGTTCGCGCTGTGGTTCCTCAACTTCTCGACGTGGCGCGGGGTGCACGGCATCCACCTGGAGGATCTGTACGTCCGTCCGGGGCTGCGCGGCGGCGGGCACGGGAAGGCGCTGCTGACGGAGCTGGCGCGGATCTGTGTGGAGCGCGGGTACGGGCGGCTGGAGTGGTCCGTACTGGACTGGAACGAGCCGTCGATCGCCTTCTACCGGGCGCTGGGGGCGCGGCCGCAGGACGGGTGGACGGTGTTCCGGCTGACGGACGGGGAGCTGGCCGCGCTGGGGGCGTCCGGCGGCTGAGGTGCGGCGCCGGTGGCGTCGGTGGCGTTGTCAGTGGGGCCCTCTACTCTCGGTGACGAGTGCGGAGACCGACTTTCTGGGGGATCTCGTGTCCGGGACGACGACGCAACAGCCCGATCCGGTGATGGCGGAGATCGGCCGTGGCATGGAGCTGGGGCAGCGGGGTGAACGGGACGCCGCCCGGCGGGTGTTCACCGGTGTGTGGGACCGGCTGGGCGCGGACGGCGATCCGTTCCACATATGCGCGCTGGCTCATTCCATGGCCGATGTCCAGGACGATCCGCGGGAGGAACTGGTCTGGGACCTGCGGGCGCTGGAGGCGGCGGATCTGGTCTCGGACGAGCGGGCGCGGCTCGCGGGGGTGGCGAGCCCGGTGGCCGCGTTCTACCCGTCGCTCCATCTCAACCTGGGGGATGTGTACCGGCGGCTGGGCGATCTCGACCGGGCCCGTGATCATCTGGCGCGCGGACGGGAGGCGGTGGGCACGCTCGGTGACGACGGGTACGGGCAGCTGATCAAGGGCGGTCTCGACCGGCTGGCCGAGCGTCTGTCGGCGCCCGGCCCGTCGTCGGCCTGATCCAGTCAGCCGGTCGCTGCCCGATCCCCGTCCGCCCCGGCCCGGTTGCGGGGTTGCCGTCCGTCCGAGGTCCGGTGAGTCGATCCGTCCCTCGTCACCCGTCACTCGCCCCGTCCCTCGTCCGACGGGTCGAGACGTGGCTCCAGGACCACCTTGCCCACCGTGCCGCGCGTCTCGATCGCGCGGTGCGCGCGGGCCGCGTCGGCGAGCGGGAAGCGCATGACGGCGGGACGCAGGCGGCCCGCGGCGGCCTCGGCCAGGGCGCGGTCCTCCAGTACGCGGACGTGGCCGCCCGCCCTCTGGAGCATGACGGGGCCGACGACGACTTCGGAGGTGATGCCGCGCGCCGCCTGCTCCTCCTCGGTGTAGGTGAGCGGTTCGCCGTCGCGGATGCCTTCGCCGGCCCAGCCGAAGACGATGTGCCGCCCGCCCTTGCCGAGGAGGTCGACGGCGGCGCGTCCGGTGTCGCCGCCGACCGGGTCGAAGACGACGGTGGCGGGGCGCCCGCCGAGCCGGGCGCGGACCTCCGCGGGCCAGCCGGGCGCTGTGTAGTCGACGGCGATGTCGGCGCCGTTCCCGGTCACGCGCGCCACTTTGGCGGGGCCGCCGGCGAGGCCGACGACGGTCGCGCCGGCGTTCTTCGCGTACTGGACCAGGAGTGTGCCGATGCCTCCGGCGGCGGCGGGGACGATCGCGACGTCCTCGGGGCCGAGGGTGGTGAACTGGAGGATGCCCATGGTGGTGCGGCCGGTTCCGATCATGGCGACGGCCTCGGCCGCGTCGAGGTTGCCGGGGATCTCGTGGAGCCGGACGGCGTCGGTGACGGCGAGTTCCGCGTACCCGCCGGGGACCATGCCGAGGTGGGCGACGACCCGCTTGCCGAGCCAGCCCGCGTCGGTGCCCTCACCGAGCGCGTCGACCGTGCCCGCCACTTCACGGCCGGGGACGGTGGGCAGTGCGACGGGGTGGGGGACCGGGCCCTGTTCGCCCTCGCGCAGGGCGGTGTCCAGGACATGGACCCCGGCAGCGGCGACGGCGATCCGGACCTGGCCGGGGCCGGGGACGGGGTCGTCGGTCCGTTCGTGGACCAGGTTCTCGGCGGGCCCGAAGGCGTGGAGGCGGACGGCGTGCATGGCTGGCTCCCTCGTTCGGTCCCGGTACGTCGCGTCGCGCGCTCGGGCGCGTCGCTGTTCCGGGGCGTCGTACGGGAGCCAGCCTCCGACCTCAAGCGGACTTGAGGTCAAGCGGACTTGAGGTCGGGCGGGTACGGGGCCGGGTGAGGCCGCGCGGGTCTGGGATCTGGGATCTGGGGTCAGGCGGAGTGGCGGAGCCGTGCGCGGCCGACCCTGAGCAGCGCGAGCGAGGCCGCCTCGATCGCGCTGTTGAACGACACCTCGGAGAGAACACCGGGCGCGGCGACCTGGTCCCCGACGAGATAGACGCCGTCACCCCGGTCGATGTGCGGCCGGTCGCGCCAGGTGGTGCCCGGCAGGTCGACCGCCCCCGTACGGCCGGCGGCGAGCGACTGGCGCCGCCAGACGGCCCGTTCGCGCCAGTCGGGGAAGCCCAGGTCGAGCAGGTTCTCGGCGCGCGCGAGGCCGGTGGCCGCCGGTTCGCCGGGGGCGACCGGGAACTGGCCCTGGAGCAGCTGCTCGCCCGACGGCGCGAGAGAGGGATCGGCGGCGGTGAACCGTTCCAGCCAGCCCGGCGCGTCGAGATCGCAGATGACGAAGGGGTCGCCCCTGCGGGTGGTGAGCCCGAGGTCCAGCAGGGCGGTGCGTCCGCTGTCCCACCGCAGACTGTCGTCGCCGAGCAGCGGCCGGGCCGCGTCGAGCGATGTCGCGACGATCACCGGGCCGTCCTCGGGGAGGGTGTCGACGCGGGAGACGGTCTCGACGCGTACACCCAGGTTCCAGGCCCGCCCGAGCATCCGGTCGATGACCTGGCTCCAGCCGCCGGTCGCGATGTGGGCCTCCGGCGGGACGGTCGCGGCGCGCCGGAGCCGTTCCTGGACGAAGGCGGCGGAGAGGGAGCCGGGATCGTGGTGGAAGAGGACGACGGCGGCGTAACGGGCGGCGGCGACGGCCGCGTCGTGGCCGTGCCGCTCGGCGGCCCAGGTGTGGAAGTCGACGTCCACGGGCGCCAGTTCGGCCCTGCTGCGGCTCGCCCTGAGCAGCCCGAAGGGCGGGGCCTTGCGGAGCGCGCCGTCGCGGTGGAAGCGGAGGCGGGCGGCTTCGAGGGCCGGGACGCGGGCCACGGGGCCGAGGAGACCGCGCTGCCTGAGCCAGGCCCAGTGGGGGCCGCGGTGGTAGAAGACGTGCGGGCCCTCGTTGGCGCGGTAGGGGCCCTCGGTGGTCCGGGCGCGTCCGCCGAAGGTGTGGTGCGCCTCGAAGACGGTCACCCTGGCGCCCGACTCGGCCGCGGAGATGGCCGCGGTGAGTCCGGCGAAGCCGCCGCCGACGACGGTGATGTGATCCATGGCTGTTGCCCCTTCACTCGTTCACTCGTGCCCGGTGTGCCTGCGCGTTGGTCCTCATGGATATGACGGGACGTGGGTGCGGTTTGTGACATTACGAGCCGGGCATTTCGGGCGACTGTCAGTGGTGTGCGTCACGATGGGCCCATGGTTCGGAGAGCGACGACGCGCGGGACGACGGCGGGGAAGACGGGGGAGGGGAAGCCGGGGGCGGCCGGCAGGATCGCGCCGGTGCGGCGGCCGGAGGTCCGGCTGCCGCCGCTGGTGCCGTACGAGGGGGAGTTGGAGCCCGACGGGGATTACGACGGGCAGGAGTTCGGCGGACTGGATCTGGCGGATCAGGAGGGTCCGGGGGCCCGGTTCATGGACTGCGCGCTGCGCGAGTGCGGGCTCGACCGGACGGATCTGGGCCGGGCCCGCTTCATCGACTCTGTTCTTGACGGGATCCGGGGGGTGGGCACGGACCTGGCGGGAGCGTCGCTGCGGGACGTCGAGGTGGTGGACGCGCGGCTGGGCGGGGTGCAGTTGCACGGTGCGGTGTTCGAGCGGGTGCTGATCCGGGGCGGCAAGATCGACTATCTGAATCTGCGGAAGGCGAAGCTGAAGGACGTGGTGTTCGAGGGCTGCGTCCTCGCCGAGCCGGACTTCGGGGGAGCGGAGTTGGAGCGCGTCGAGTTCCGGGACTGTGTCCTGAGGGACGCGGACCTCAGTGGCGTCCGGATGAAGGACGTCGATCTGCGGACCGTCGCGGAGCTGGGCATCGCGCGCGGGGTCGACCGGCTGGCCGGCGCCGTCATCAGTACGGCGCAACTGCTGGATCTGGCACCCGCGTTCGCCGCGCAGATCGGCGTACGCGTGGATGACGGGCCGCGTGGATGACGCGCCGCTTGGATGACGCGCCGCTTGGATGACGCGCCGGGTGGGTGAGACGCCGGGCGGCTGAGCCACTCAAGCGGAGGACCCCGACCGTGGGGGGTGGGTCGGGGTCCTCAATGTGCTCCGGGGGCACGGCCATGTGGGGGGCGAACCCTGGTGTCTGGGTTCCTGGTGGCGTCCCGGCAGAAGTGCGCCTGCCCGCCTTCGGCGGCTGTATTCCTGCCAATCCGAAATCATCCCACAGGGACGTGTGGGCTCACCCATGTCGGCCCATGCCCGCCGGAGTCGGTGCACAAGGGCTGATGTCATGTCACTTCGCGCCGGGACGGACAGCGGGCGGCCGCGCGGGAGGGGCGGAGCGGAGGAAGGGGCGGTCAGACGCGGGGGAAGCGGGTCTGGATGTCCCAGATCACCGGGTTACCCATCAGCCCCTCGTGCATGTCCCCGAGATCGGCCAGCAGGTCGTGCAGGAAGTCGCGCGACTCGCGGCGCAGCAGCCGGTGGCCGAAGGTGAGCGGGGGTTCGTCGGCGGGCATCCAGTCGGCGGTCACGTCGACCCAGCCGAAGCGCCGCTCGAAGAGCACGCGGTCCGTCGACTCGGTGAAGTCCAGCTCGGCGTACTGCCTGTTCGCGGACCGGTTGCCGCGCGGATCACGGTCCAGCTGCTCCACGATGTCGCACAGCGCCCACGCGAAGTCCAGCACCGGCACCCATCCCCAGCCTGTGGACAGCTCGCGGTCGGCCTTGGTGTCGGCCAGGTACACGTCGCCGCAGAACAGATCGTGCCGCAGGGTCCGGACGTCGGCGAGACGGTAGTCGGTCTGCGGGGGATCGGGAAAGCGGCGGGAGAGGGAGTAGCCGATGTCGAGCACGCGTCCGATGGTGTCACGACGCCGCGCGGACGATTTCGCGCCCGCCGCGATCCGTGCGTGCGCGGTTATCCGAGTGCGGGGCTCGGCGCGTGCACCGCTCCGTGGGCGCACCGCTTCCGCGTGTGTACGGTTCGGCGCTCGTACGGCTCCGCGCGTGCACCGCTCCGTGGGTTCGGGGGCTCGCACGCCAAAGGCCCCCAGCCGCGAAGCCGGAGGCCTCTTCGCGCCCTTCCCCCGGTCACTCAGCGAGCGACTCGGCGGATCGGCGGTTCAGCGTTCAGCGGTTCGGCGGGTCAGAGGTTGACGCCGAAGTCCGTGGCGATGCCCGCGAGGCCCGACGCGTAACCCTGGCCCACCGCGCGGAACTTCCACTCCGCGCCGTTGCGGTACAGCTCGCCGAAGACCATCGCGGTCTCGGTGGCGGCGTCCTCGCTCAGGTCGTAGCGGGCGATCTCGCCGCCGCCGGCCTGGTTCACGATGCGGATGTACGCGTTGCGGACCTGGCCGAAGTTCTGGCTGCGGGTCTCGGCGTCGTAGATGGAGACCGGGAAGACGATCTTGTCGACGTCGGCCGGCAGACCCGCCAGGTTGACGTTGATCGCCTCGTCGTCGCCCGCGCCCTCACCGGTGCGGTTGTCGCCGGTGTGGACGATGGTCTGGTCCGGCGTGGACTTGTTGTTGAAGAAGATGAAGTGGCTGTCGGAGACAACCTTTCCGCCCGCGTTGACCGCGATCGCCGAGGCGTCGAGGTCGAAGTCCGTGCCGGTGGTGGAGCGGACGTCCCAGCCGAGGCCGACCGTGACGGCTGTCAGGCCCGGTGCCTCCTTGGTCAGCGAGACGTTGCCGCCCTTGGACAGGCTTACAGCCATGGGGTGGTCCCTTTCGTTGTGTACGTGCTCGTGCGGACTTCGATCGGCTTCCGAAGTTACCGTCACCCGCCATAACGCGGAGAGAGGACTCAGAGGTTCCTTAACGCCTTTGATTTGTCTGTGCGGACACGGGACGATGGACACATGTCCGGGTCCCCGCACGTCATTCGCGGCTCCGTCTCCCTTCCGGAGGCCGAGCTCATGTGGCGTTTCTCGCGCTCGTCGGGACCCGGCGGGCAGCATGTGAACACCAGCGACTCGCAGGTGGAGCTGCGCTTCGACCTCGCGAAGACGGAGTCGCTGCCCGAGGTGTGGAAGGAGCGCGCGCTGGAGCGGCTCGCGAGCCGGCTGGTGGGCGGTGTCGTGACCGTACGGTCGTCGGAGCACCGGTCCCAGTGGCGCAACCGCGAGACGGCCCTGGTGCGCATGGCCTCGCTCCTCGCCGAGGCGACGGCCCCACCGCCGCGTCCGCGCCGCGCCACGAAGATCCCGCGCGGTATCAACGAGCGCAGGCTGCGCCAGAAGAAGCAGCGCGCGGAGACCAAGCGCGGGCGCACCGGCCGGGATTGGTCGTAGCGGGGCGGGCACGCGGCCGGGGTGCGGCGCCGCTCCGCCTCCTCAGCCCTGCCCCTGTCCCTGCCCCAACTGCCGGTATTTCCCGCGGAAGTACGTCAGCGGGCCCCCGTCGCCCGATCCGCCCGGCACGGTGGCCGTCAGGACGCGGCCCACGACCAGCGTGTGGTCGCCGGTCACGATCCGCTGTTCCGTACGGCACTCCAGGGCCGTCAGTGTGCCGTCGATCAGCGGGGCGCCGCTCACCTCGCCGCGCCGGTAGGACATGTCCTCGAAGAGCAGCCGGTCGCTGATCCGGCCCTTCATCGCGAAGCGGCCGGCGATCCGCACCTGGCTCTCGGAGAGCATCGACGCCGCCCACATCGGCTGTTCGTCCAGCAGGTCGTCCATCCGGGAGCCGTTGCGCAGGCTCACCACCACCAGGGGAGGGTCGAGCGAGACGGACATGAAGGACGTGGCCGTCATTCCGGCGTCCGCGCCGTTCGGACCGTCGTCCGGGTCGTGCGCGGTGACCAGCACCACCCCGGCGGCCAGCCGGGAGAGCGCGGCGCGGAACTCGTCGTTGCTCACACCCTCAGGATGGACGACGGCTTCGGGAGACGCGGCGTCGGGAGGCTGGGCCTCGGTACGCCGGGCGGTTGTCTTCTGCAGCACGTCGTCCACGCTAGCCCCGGCGGTGAAGTGCCCGCATCGGACCACAGAACCAGCCAGGACCTAGGTCCAGCCCTCCGTGCGAGTGAGTCGCGACACTTCGCGCGCCCCGGGAGCAAGGTCACCGCACGGCCCTCAGCGCCTCCGCACGCCGGAGCGTGCGCCCATAGTGCGCCCCTCCGCGCGCCCCCTGCCGCACCGCTTCCCACCTCGATATTTGCGTTCATGAAGCCCTGGAGCGCTCCCACGCCCCTGCTCAACACTTCTTCCTCATATGTGACTTGGCTCACAGGGCTCAGGAATTGTTGACCCTGTGTACCGACGGCACAGCTCGCTGTGATTCAGTGGCCGGGATACGCATCAAGCGAGCCGATGAGAATTCTGGAGTTGCTGTCGAGGTCTCGGGGAGAGCGAACGATGGAGACCGAGTCGGAGCCGTACGTCCGCCTTGCGACCCTGCGGCAGCTGCACGACGTGGTCGGCGAGCTCAACACCGCCCGCAGCCTGGCCGACACCCTTCAGACAGTTGCCGACGGCATAGTCAAGGGCCTCGGCTACGAGCTGGCCTGCGTCAACCTCGTACAGCCCGACGGTGACCTGGTCGTCGCCGCCTTCGCCGGCAACGACGCGGCCGAGGCGCTGATCACCGGCCGCGTCGGCGCGCGCGCCTCCTGGGAACGCCGGCTCAGCATGGGCGAGAGCTGGGGCGAGCTGCGGTACATACCCCACACCGAGGGCTGGATCCTGCTGGATGACGATGTCCCGCAGTGGTACACCGAGGGGCCCGATCCGCGCTTCGAGGACGAGTGGCACCCGCAGGACCGCCTCTACGCCCCCATGTACGCCTCTGGAGGCGGGCGCGAGCTCCTCGGGGTCATATCCGTCGACCGGCCGCGCGGCGGGCGCCGTCCGGGCCCCTGGGGGCGCGAAGCGCTCCAGATGTACGCCTCCCAGGCCGCCATTGCGATAAGCAACGCCCGCCTCAGAGCAAACATGCAGCGCGCGCTGGTGCGGCTGGAGCGGGAGCAGCAGGCGCTGCGCGCCAGCGAGGAGTCGTTCCGGCAGGCGTTCGAGTACGCGCCCAGCGGTATGGCCATCGCCGAGATGGGCGGGGACCAGCACGGCAGGCTGCTGCGGACGAACGACGCGCTGTGCCGGCTGCTCGGCCGGTCCGCATCCGCCATCCGCCGCTACGCCTTCTCCGACCTCGTCCACCCCGAGGACATCGGCACCCTGCTGCGCACCTCGGCGGAGGGCGGTCGCGCCGAGCTGCGGCTGGCGCGCCGTGACAACACCTACGTCTGGGTGTCGCTGCGCAACTCCGTCGTCGCCGACACCACCGACGGCCCCCGTTTCCTCCTCACCCATGTCGAGGACATAGAGGAGCGCAAGCGCAACGAGCTCCAGCTCGCCCACCGCGCCTCGCACGACTCCCTGACCGGCCTGCCCAACAGCGCCGAACTGCGCGCCCGGCTCAGTGCCCGCCTCTGCGAGCGTCCGGGCGCCGTATCGGTGCGGGAGACGGACGTGCAGACCGTGGACAAGGCGTACGGCGTGTACGAGGGCGGCACCGCGGCGCTCCCCGGCGGCGGTGGATACGACGAGGGCGGTTACGGCACCGGAGTGGTCCCGTACGGCCAGGGGTCCGGCTACGGCGGCTACAACGGGACCAGCGGCGCCGGTTACGCGCCCGTGCCCGCGCCCGGTTTCGGCGGGGGCCACGGCGGTGCGGCCGAGGGCTACGACCCCGGCCACGGGCCGTACGGGCCCTATGAGCCGTACGGGCTGCCGTACGACCCCTACCGGGACCCCGACGAGCGCGCCTTCCAGGGAGACGGTTTCGACCAGTCCGCCGCCCCCGTGCCCCTGGACCACCACGTGCACACCGTCGCGCCGGGCGACGACCCCGACGACGGGAGCAAGGGCCTCGCCGTCCTCTTCTGCGACCTCGACGGTTTCAAGTCGATCAATGACCGTTTCGGCCACAACACCGGCGACGCCGTCCTCATCGAGGTCGCCCGCAGGCTGAACACCGGCGTGCGGGACGGCGACACCGTCGCACGCCTGGGCGGCGACGAGTTCGTGGTCCTCGCCGACGGCCTCGGCGCCACGGACGCCGCCGACCTGGCGGTCCGGCTGCGGAACGCGATCATCCCGCCCATCAGGGTGGACGGCAGGGCGGTCCGGGTGGGGGCCAGCTTCGGTATCGGCTGGGCGAGCTGCGGGATGACGGTCGAGGAAGTGCTGAAATCCGCGGACCAGCGGATGTACATCGAGAAGCGCTCGCGCAGCAAGGTCCAGCGCAGGGCGGGGTGACATCGGCGGTGCGCGGGGGCCGCCGTGTCCCATATCTCTGTACGGCTGTTGACCGATGTCCACCGACGTCCCCCGATGTTCACCGGGGGATGGCGCAACCGCCCACTCCGATCAAGGCCCGTCCGTATGCTTGCCCAATCGAAGGTAGGCTCGGCCGGTCGGCGACGCTGGCGAGATGGTGAGGAGTGACCCAGGGATGACGGCCGGGAACAACGGCACGGGTAAGCCCGAGGACGACGATCCGTTCGGTTATCTGTACGAGGACGGACAGACGGCCGCGAACGGTGCGCAGGCCCGGCGCGGCGGTTACGGCTACCCAGGTCCCGCCTCTCAGCCCGGTGTGCCGAGAACGTCGTACAACCAGGTCAGGACCGTCGGCGAGCGCCAGTACGGTCAGGTCCCGCAGCAACAGCAGCCCTACGGGCAGCAGCCTCAGTACGGAGGCCAGCAGCAGTACGGCCAGCAGGCGCCGCACGGCCAGGCTCCCTACGGACACGCCCCCGACGCGCACTACGCGGCCCCCGAGACCGGCGGCGCCACCACCCGTACGGTTCCCGCCCAGCGCAACGGCGGCGGCGGTCGCGGCAACGGCGGCGGACCCAACACCAGGGGCCTGCTCATCGGCGCCGTCGCGATCGTGGCGGTCGTCGTGATCGGAATCACGGCCGCGCTGCTCTCCAACGGGGACGACAGCAAGAAGGCCGACGGCGGCCCGACGGACGGCCCGACCACGGGCGAGTCGGCGGCGCCGAGCGAGGACACCGGCCAGCAGGACCCGGAGCCCGAGAAGCCGATCGAACTCCCGAAGCAGGACGCGGCGACGCTGAAGCTCGGCTCACCGGCGGTGCTGGCGAAGGACATCAAGGGCGCGAAGGGTGCGGACGGCGCGTATGTGACCGGCTTCAACACCGTCGGCGCCTCGGTGACCTGGACCGCCGACATCGCGGAGGCGGGGGAGTACGCGCTCAACGTGCGCTACGCCATCCCCGCCAAGGACGCCAACGCGACGCTGACGGTGAACGGCAAGGCCAACACCTCGCCGCTGGGCCTCAAGAACTTCATCAAGTCCGACGACCCCGACTGGGAGAAGAACTGGCAGACCACCTGGGCGCCGGTCCAGCTCCAGAAGGGGAACAACGAGATCAAGATCTCCTGTGAGCAGGGCAACCAGTGCGATGCCATCCTCGACTGGCTCGAGGTCTCGCCGCCCAGGTAGCAGGTGCGCGGGGAATCGCCCTGCGCGCCCTCCCCGGCCGGCTCCTCAGCCGCCGATCACTCTCAGGAACGCCTCCACCGTCCCGGTCATCGCCTCGCGAGCCGGGGCGAGGTATTTCCGGGGGTCGACCGTCTCCGTGTCGCTCTCCAGACGGGCGCGGACCGCGGCGGTGAAGGCCGTGTTCAGGGCCGTACCGACATTGATCTTGACCATGCCCGCCGCGACCGCCCGCCGGATCTCCTCGTCGGGGACCCCCGACGAGCCGTGCAGCACCAGCGGTACGGCGACGGCCCGGCGCAGCGCGCCGATCAGCTCGTGGTCCAGGGCCGCCGTGCGGTCCGTCATCGCGTGCGAGGAGCCGACCGCGACGGCCAGCGCGTCGACGCCGGTGGCGTCCACGTACGCGACCGCCTCGGCGGGGTCCGTACGGACCCCGGGGGCGTGGGCGCCCAGCGGTGGTTCGCCGTCCTTGCCGCCGACCTTGCCCAGCTCGGCCTCGACCCAGATGCCGCGCGCGTGGCCCCAGGCGACCGCCTCCGCGGTGGCCTCGACGTTCGCCCCGTAGGTCAGCTTCGACGCGTCGAACATCACGGAGCTGAAGCCCTCCGAGTCGGCCGCGCGCAGCAGTCCGGCCGATTCGACGTGGTCGAGATGGAGCGAGAGCGGGGCGTCCGAGGCGCGTGCCACGGCGGCGGTGGCCGCGGCGACGGCCGTCAGCCGGCCGCCGTGGAACTTCACCGCGTTCTCGGAGATCTGGAGGATCGCGGGCCGGCCCGCCCGTTCGGCGCCGGCGGCGATCGCCTCGGCGTGCTCCAGCGTGATGACGTTGAACGCGGCGACGCCGCGCCGCCCGTCCCGCTGTCCGGCCGCCGCCGAGACGAGTTCACCGGTACTGACGAGTGGCATGTGGCCCCCTGTTCGGAGTGTTCCGTTCCGTCACCGAGCCCGCTCGGTCACGGTGTCTGTTCCGTCACGGCGATCCGTGGCAGCAGCTCCGCGTACGCCTCCCGGTCGTACTCGCCCGCCGCAGGCGCCAGGACCGTCGCCGTGGAGAGCGCGACCGCCCTCGCGAGCCTGTCGGGCCACGGCAGCCGCTCCACGAGCCCCGACAGCAGCCCGGCCACCGCCGAGTCCCCGGCGCCCGTCGGATTGCCCCGCACGGTCTTGGGCGGCGCCGCCCGCCACGAGCCGTCCGGGGTCGCGGCGAGCAGACCGGTGGCGCCGAGCGAGGCGACCACGGCCCGGCCGCCGCGCCTGCGCGCGTCACGGGTCGCGCGCACCGGCTCGCGCGAGCCGGTGAGCCCGGCCAGTTCGTCGGCGTTGGGCTTCACGAGGTCGGGGCGGGCGGCGATGCCCCGGCGCAGGGGTTCGCCGCTGGTGTCGAGGAGGACGGGCAGGTTCGCGGCCCGCGCGAGGCGTACCAGCTCCGCGTACGCGCCGACGTGGACGCCGGGCGGCAGGCTGCCGCAGAGCGCGACGGCGTCCGCGCGGGCGGCGAGCCCTTCGTAGGAGGTGAGGAAGGAGGCCCACTCGGCGGGTGTGACGGTCGGTCCCGGTTCGTTCAGCTGGGTCGTGTCACCGGTCGTCTCGTCGACGACGGCGACGGTGCGGCGCGTGGTGCCCGCGATGCGCACGAGCGCGTCGGACGGGCCCTCGGCGGCGAGCAGTTCGCGCAGCGCGTCGCCGGTCCGGCCGCCGGCGAACCCGGTCACGGTGGTCTCGTGGCCGAGCGCCGACAGCACTCGGGCGACGTTGAGGCCCTTGCCGCCGGGCCGCTCGGAGACCTCGGCGACGCGGTTGGTGGTGTGCGGGGTGAGGGCGGGGGTGCGGTAGGTGATGTCGAGGGCGGTGTTGAGCGTGACCGTGAGGATCATGCGCGGTGCCCTCCCTCGGGGTGCGACGGGGGAGGGGCCGCCCGCCCGCTCCGTACAGGTCCTGATCATGCCAAAGCCGGGGCGGGCGTCCCAGCGGGGGGAGCGGAACGGATGACCTCCGGCCGCCCGGCACGGCACCCGCCGGAGCTACCGCCCCGGTCCGGGCTTGACCACCCACTCGCCCTTGCGCAGCACACCCGCGATCGCGAAGTCCGCGTCGAGGATCACCAGGTCGGCGTCCTTGCCCGCCTCCAGCGAGCCCACCCGGTCGTCCACGCCCAGCAGCTTCGCCGGGTTGGCGGAGATCGCCCGCACGATGTCGGTGACCGGCAGCCGGTCGATCGTCGCCGCGCGCCTGAACGCCGTGTCCAGGGTCAGGGTCGAGCCGGCGATCGAACCGCCCACGGCGAGCCGTGCGACACCGTCCCTGACCTCCACCTCCAGCGGCCCGAGCTGGTAGACGCCGTCACCGAAACCGGCCGCGTCCATCGCGTCCGTGATGAACGCGACCCGGCCCGCGCCCGCCCGGTGGAACGCCAGCTCCAGCGCCGCCGGATGCAGATGCGTGCCGTCGTTGATCAGCTCAACGGTGATCCGCTCGTCCTCGAGCAGCGCGGCGATCGGCCCCGGCGCCCGGTGGCCGAGCGGCGGCATCGCGTTGAACAGGTGCGTGGCGACCGTCGCGCCCGCGTCGACGGCCTCGACGGTCTGCTCGTAACTCGCGTCCGTGTGCCCGATCGCCGCGATCACGCCGTGCTCGACCAGCAGCCGTACGGAGTCGATGCCGCCCGGCAGTTCGGTCGCCAGGGTCACCATCCTGGCCGTGCCGCGGGCGGCGTCGAGGAGCTTGCGCACCTCGGCCGGGTCCGGGTCGCGCAGCAGCCCCTCGCTGTGCGCGCCCTTGCGGCAGGGCGAGATGAACGGGCCCTCGAAGTGGATGCCGGCGAGGTCGCCCTGCTCGACGAGTTCGGAGAGGAACCCGGCGCGCTGTGCGAGGAAGTCCATCTCGCCGGTGACGGTGGAGGCGACGAGTGTGGTGGTGCCGTGCTCCTGGTGCGTACGGACGCCCTTGAGGACATCGTCCGCACAGCCCGACATGAAGGACGCGCCGCCGCCGCCGTGGTTGTGCATGTCCACGAAGCCGGGCACCACCCAGTGGCCGGTCAGGTCGAGCGCCCCGGGGGCGACGGCACCGGGGGATCCGGCGGGGTCCCCCGCGGCGGCGGCCGGCCCGGCCCCGGTGATACGTCCGCCCTCGACGCTCACCCGTCCGTTCTCCACGATCCCGGTCGGCAGCACCACCCGGGCCCCGGCGAGAACAGTGCTTTCGGCGCGTGCGGCCATCAGGCGGATACCTCCGTCGAGAGAAGATCCCAGGCGAGCAGCCCCGCGCCCAGGCAACCGGCGGTGTCCCCGAGGGCCGCCGGGACGATCTCGGGCAGCTTCTGGAACGTGACCCGCTCCTCGACCGCGGCCCGCAGGGGTGTGAACAACGTTTCCCCGGCCTCGGCGAGACCGCCACCGATGATCAGCCGCCGGGGGTCGAGCAGGGTGAGCGCGGTGACCAGCCCCGCCGCGAGCGCGTCGACGGCGTCCGCCCAGACCGCCACGGCCCTCGGATCGCCGGACGCCACGGCCTTCGCGCAGTCGGCGGCGTCGGCCTCCGGATCGCCGCCGGCCGCCGCCCACGCCCGGGTCACGGCCGCGGCCGACGCGAGCGTCTCCATGCAGCCGGTCTGCCCGCAGCCGCACACGGGCCCGTCGGGCCGGACCACCACGTGCCCGATCTCGCCCGCGTAGCCGTGCGCGCCCGCCTCTATGGCCCCTTCGATGCCGATGGCGCCGGCGATGCCGGTGCCGAGGGGGACGAAGAAGAACCGGTCCGAGCCCCGGCCCGCGCCGATCCGCCCCTCGGCGAGCCCGCCGGTGCGTACGTCGTGCCCGAGCGCGACGGGTACGCCGCCCAGCCGGGCCGCCAGCAGGTCGCGCAGCGGCAGATCGCGCCAGCCGAGGTTCGCCGCGTACAGCGCGATCCCGCGCTCGGCGTCGACTATGCCCGGTACCGCCACTCCGGCGGCGACGGCGCTCTCGCCCAAGTGCTCGACCCCGTACGCGCGCAGATCCGCCGCGAAGCCGAGGATCGTCTCGACGATGGCGTCGGGGCCACGCTCCCTGTCGGTCGCGCGGCGTGCTTCGTACAGCAGCGCGCCGTCCGTCCCGACCAGGGCGGCCTTCATACCGGTGCCGCCCACATCCAGGGCGATGACGTGTCTCACAGACGCATTCTCGCGCGAAAACCCAAGACAGGTCTAGTCCACTGTGCGGGATTGTTGCCAGTGCATACAAAGCCTTCGCCAAACCTGACGGGCCAGGGAAGTTGCCGAAGCGATACGGGGCTGGTGTAGACCTCCGGCGGTGCATGGGGAAAAATCGCCCATCGTCAACGCAGGACGTCGCGGGGGACCGACTGGGACAACGAACGCCGTAAAGACGGCCGAGTGAATACAAGGGTGGGAAAAGAGCTGTGCAGCAGCGCTTCCTTAGGGCTTCCGCGGCGATGGCCGCACTGGGCATGACGATGGCGCTGAGCGGCTGCGGCAGCTCCGGCGGTTCCGGTGACGTCACCCTGAGAGTGGTGGCGGCGGACTACGGCAACAGCGCCGCCAACAGCTCGGAGAAGTACTGGAACAGCCTGGCCGACGAGTTCGAGTCCAAGAACCCGGGTATCAAGGTCGACGTCGACATACGTTCCTGGAAGACCGTGGACGCCGACGTGGCGAAGATGGTCAGGGACGGCGAGGCGCCCGACATCGCGCAGATCGGCGCGTACGCCGACTACGTGAAGAAGGAAGAGCTGTACAGCGCGGACGAGTTGCTCTCCATTCCCACCCAGGCGAACTTCCTCTCCCGCTTCGCCGACGCCGGAAAGGTCGACCAGACCCAGTACGGAATGCCGTTCGTCGCCAGCACCCGGCTCCTCTTCTACAACAAGGGCCTCTTCGCGGCGGCCGGTCTCTCCGCGCCGCGGAACTGGGACGACATCAGGGCGGACGCAGAGGCGCTCAAGGCGCAGGACGTACCGACCCCGTTCGCCCTGCCGCTCGGGCCCGAGGAGGCGCAGGCGGAGACCATGATGTGGATGCTCAGCGGGGGCGGCGGCTACACGGACGCGACCGACGGCTCGTACGCCGTCGACTCCGAGACGAACGTCAGGACCTTCGAATGGCTTCAGAAGGAGCTGGTCGGCGAGGGCCTCACCGGCTCCGTACCGCCCGGTGAACTGGACCGCGCCGACGCCTTCAAGGCGTTCGCCGACGGCGAGGTCGGCATGCTCAACGGGCACCCGACGATGATGCAGGAGGCCGAGAAGGCCGGTGTCGACGTGGGGATGGTGCCGCTGCCCGGCATCGACGGCAAGTCCGAGGCCACGATGGGTGTGGCCGACTGGATCATGGCGTTCAAGCAGGCCGGCCACCGTGAACAGGCGGGAAGGTTCCTCGACTTCGCCTTCGAGGACGAGAACGTCATGGACTTCGTCGGACAGTACGACCTCCTGCCCGTCACCTACAGCGCCTCCGAGACGATGGTGGCGGACGACGAGCACAAGGACCTGCGGAAGTTCCTGGAGGCGCTGCCCACCGCCGAGCTGTACCCGTTCGGCAAGACGTCGTGGGCGGGTGTCAGCGACGACATCAAGAAGAACATCGGCAAGACGGTGCAGCCCGGCGCGGTGCCCTCGGAGATCCTGGCGAGGATCGGCCGCGACGCGACGACGGCGGAGAACGCCGAGTAGCGTGGCAGCCCTATGACCGCCACCGCCGCACCGATACCCGAGCCCGAGACCGGGCAGGCGCCGCACCAGGACCGCGACCACGCGGGCCCCGGTCGCGCCGGCCGGTCGGAGCTGACCGAGCGGGACCGCGCCGTCCTCGCCGTGGAGAAGCGCTCCTGGCCGGGCCCCGGCGCGAAGGAACGCGTCATCAGGGAGCGGCTCGGCATCTCGCCCACCCGCTACTACCAGCTGCTGGGCGTGCTCATCGACGACCCGCTGGCCCTGGTCCACGACCCGGTGACGGTCAACCGCCTGCGCCGCGTCAGGGACGCCCGCCGCGCGAGCCGCTGAACACGGGAACGGCCGGCGGGGGCGGGCACCACCGAGCCCGTCCGGCGTACGAGGACGAGCCGGCCACCGGACGGACCCGGCTGAAACGAACCTCCGCCACCGCCCCGGCGGGACACGCTCGCGGATAGGGTCGGAGCATGGGCAGCCACTCGCACCCCCTGCCGACCCCCGTCACCCCCGCCGGCGCCGAAGGGCTGGCCGCGCTGCTCGCGCGGCCCGGCAAGGCCGTCGTCGCGCTCGACTTCGACGGCACTCTCGCCGACATAGTCCCGGACCCCGAACAGGCCCGCGCCCACCCCGGAGCGGTCCCCGCGCTCGTCGCCCTCGCCCCGCACCTGGCGTCCGTCGCGGTGATCACCGGCCGCCCGGCCGACGTCGCCGTACGGTACGGCGGCTTCGCCCAGGTGCCCGGCCTCGAACACCTCGTCGTCCTCGGTCACTACGGCGCCGAACGCTGGGACGCGGCCGGCGGGTCCGTACGGACCCCGGAGCCGCATCCCGGCGTCGCCGCCGTGCGCGCCGAACTCCCCTCGCTCCTCGACCGGTTCGACTCCTGGCGCGGTACGTGGATCGAGGAGAAGGGCCAGGCGGTCGCGGTCCACACCCGCCGGGCCACGGACCCGCAGGGCGCCTTCGACGCCCTGCGCGAACCGCTCGCCGACCTGGCGGCCCGGCACGGCCTGCTGCTCGAACCGGGCCGCCTCGTCCTGGAACTGCGCCCGCCCGGCGTGGACAAGGGCGTGGCCCTGCGCGAGTACGTCGACGAGATCGGCGCCGAGACGGTCGTCTACGGCGGCGACGACCTGGGGGACCTCCCGGCCTACGCGGCGGTCGAGGCCCTGCGCCGCGACGGCCATCCGGGTCTGCTGCTGTGCAGCGGCACGGGCGAGGTCCCCGAACTCGCCGCGAAGGCCGACCTGGTGCTGCCGGGCCCGGGGGCGCTGACCGGCTTCCTCGCGGCGGTGGCCGCCCGCCTCTAAGGGCTGTCCCGTCATCCCCGGTGGATCGGTGTGCGGCGTCGGATGCGGTGCGTCGCAAGGCGGAGGGTCGTCCTCGTACTGGGCGTATTCGGGCGATCCGACAACGCGGCGAGGAGCCGTAGCCGTCGTCGCGCGCCCGCCGGGGATTACGGGACAGCCCATAGCACAGAGGTCCAGACCTCGGGCGCCGGGCCGAGACCGGGGCGACACCGGGTGCGCCGCTCGCGCGCGGCGGTCCTCAACATGCTCACCCGCGCCGGCGCCGCCGCGCTCGCCGGGCGTGGCATCCACGTGTGCGGCCTCGACACCGGCCGGGTGACCGGTGAGAAACCCCTGCCCGCCAGGGAGCGGCACGCCGCCACCGGCCGGCGTCCGCCGCCGGACGTCGTGGACGGCGAGGCGGCGCGGACCCACCCCCCGATCGTGCAGGGGCGGGCGGGCGGCCCCGTCCACGGCGTACTGCTCAAGGACCACCGGCCCGGTGGCCGCTCAGCCGTTCCGCAGCGCCTCCAGCTGGTCCAGGAACCAGCGCTGCGGGGGCAGCGCCGTCGCGGCGGCGGCCAGGCGTTTCGTACGGGCCGCGCGGTCGTCGCCGTCCATGGACAGGGCCTCGTGCAGGGCCGCCGCCGTGGCCGCGACGTCGTACGGGTTCACCACCAGCGCGTCGTCGCCCAGCTCCTCGTACGCGCCCGCCTCGCGGGACAGCACCAGAGCGCAGCCCTCTTCCGAGACGACCGGGATCTCCTTCGCGACCAGGTTCATCCCGTCGCGGATCGGGTTGACCAGCGCCACGTCCGCGAGGCGGTACGCGGCGAGCGAGCGTGCGAAGTCGTCCTTGACGTGCAGCACCACCGGGGTCCAGTCGGGCGTGCCGTAGGCGGAGTTGATCTCGTCGGCCACCTCCTGCACCCGGGCCGTGTAGTCGCGGTAGACGGCCAGGTCCTGCCGGGACGGGTAGGCGAACGCCACGTGCGTGACCCGCCCGCGCCACTCCGGACGGTCCGTCAGCAGCTGCCGGTAGGCGAGCATCCCGCGCACGATGTTCTTCGACAGCTCCGTACGGTCCACCCGCACGATCGCCTTGCGCGGGGCCCCGTCCGAGACACCGATCTGCTCCCTCAGCTCGGCCAGCCGCTCGTCGACGTCGGGGCGGCTCGCCCGCTCCCGCAGGAAGTCCGCGTCGGCGCCCAGGCCGTGCACGCCGATCCGGGTCTTCCCCGTCCCGCCCAGCAGCTCCTCGCAGCACGCGGTGAAGGCGTCGGCCCAGCGGTGGGTCAGGAACGCGGCCCGGTCGGCGCCGAGGATGCCGCGCAGCAGCTGGCGCGCGATGTCGTCGGGGAGCAGCCGGAAGTAGTCGACGGGGGCCCACGGGGTGTGCGAGAAGTGCCCGATCCGCAGATCGGGCCGGAGCGCCCGGAGCATGCCGGGCACCAGGGCCAGGTGGTAGTCCTGGATCAGGACGGCAGCGCCGTCGCCCGCCTCGTCGGCCAGGGCCTCCGCGAACGCGCGGTTGTACGCCTCGTAGGAGGCCCACCGCGCCCGGAAGTCCGAGCCGAAGGCCGGCTCCAGCGGTGTCTGGTAGAGCAGGTGGTGGACGAACCAGAGCGTGGAGTTGGCGACGCCGTTGTACGCGTCCGCGTAGGTCTCCGGCGGGATGCCGAGCATCCTCACCCGCTGGCCGCCCGTGTCGGCGGTGTCCAGCCGGCCGCCGGTGCGCCGTACGGCCTCGCGGTCGCCGTCGCCGAGGGCCGCGCAGACCCACACCGCGTTCGAGTCGGGTCCGATGGCGGAGAGGCCCGAGACGAGCCCGCCGCCGCCGCGCCCGGAGGTCAGCTCGCCGTCCTCGCCGAGTGTGTACGAGACGGGGCCGCGATTGGACGCGACGAGAACCTGGGCGGCGTGCTCGGAGACCATGTGCCGAAATCTAGCCCGTGGCACAAACGCTCAAACGTACGGATTCAGGTCGGCGAGGATCAGCCACGTCCGCGGCCCCGGCCCGCCGCGAGCGCCACCACCCCCGCGGCGACGAGGGCCAGGGCCACGCCGCCCAGCAGCCAGAGCTGTTCCGTGGTCAGGGTCACCGCAGTCATCGCCATACCGGGCAATATACGCAAATCATACGAACGGACCGGTGGTGCCACGCGGCGACTCCCGACGCCGTCCGGCCGCACCCGGCGACCCCCTCACGGCCCGCCCGGCGCGGCCCGCCCCCCCCGGCGCCCCTACGCCGCGCGCCGCTCCGCGTACTCCGCGATCTCCCGCATCGGCGGCCGCTCCTCGGTGTCCACCGCGTGCGTACGCGGCTCGAAGCCGCCCCCGCCCCGCTCGAACTGCGTCAGCACCGGCCGCACCAGATGCCCCCGCGACAGCCGCACCTGCGCCGTCCGGTAGATCGCCGCCGCCATCCGCCCCAGCGCCCGCCCGTCCTGGTGGCGGTGTCTGCGCACCCCGACGTCGACCTGGCCCAGCGCGTCCAGCCCCACCGTGTGCAGCGCGTCCACGAGCAGCCCCAGCTCCACCCCGTAACCGACCGGGAACGGCAGCCGCTCCAGCAGCGAGCGCCGTACCGCGTACTCGCCGCCCAGCGGCTGCACGAAGCCCGCCAGCAGCGGCCAGTGCAGATTCAGCAGCGGACGCGCCACCAGCTCCGTCACCCGCCCGCCCTGCCCCGGCTCGCCGCCCAGCGGGCGGTCGTACATCGCCTTCACGAACAGCACGTCCGGCTCGGTCAGCAGCGGCCCCACGATCCCCGACACGAAATCCGCCGAGAAGTCCCTCAGGTCCGCGTCCACGAAACAGACGATGTCGCCGCTCGTCACCAGCAGCGAGCGCCACAGCACCTCGCCCTTGCCCGGCACGGCCGGCAGCCTCGGCAGGATGTCGTCCCGGTGCACCACCCGTGCCCCGGCCGCCGCCGCGACCTCCCCCGTACGGTCGGTCGAACCCGAGTCGATCACCACCAGCTCGTCGACGAGGGGCGCCGGGCCCGACATCAGTTCGCGCCGGATCACCGACACGATCCGGCCGACCGTCGCCGCCTCGTTCAGGGCCGGGAGCACCACGCTGACCTGCGTACCCTGCTTCGCCGCGGCCAGCACGCCGGGCGGCCGGTCCGCCGCGGACCAGGACCGCCGGGCCAGCCAGCGCTCCACCTCTTCCAGCACGTGATCTCCATCTCGCGGATCGGACGAGACCTTCAACCGTCCAGGGGTTCGGTTACAGTCTTGAACAACGCGGATGACCGTCGCACGTCGGGGTCATCAGGCTGACAATCGAATACCGCTCATCCAGAGGGGCAGAGGGAACGGCCCGTTGAAGCCCCGGCAACCCTCCCGCCGACCGCGAGGTCACGGTGGGGAAGGTGCCAATTCCGTCTCGCGGCGAGATGCGTCGCGAGGAAGATGAGGAAAGGGCCCTCGCCTTCATGGCTGTGCAGACCGTCTCCGACACCAACGACACCACCACTGCCACCGGATCAGCAGCATCCGACGCCGGCACCGTGGACCTCGGACCCGCCGCCGCCCTCTCGTGCCGCGAATGCGGGGAACGCTTCGCACTCGGCCCGATCTTCGCCTGTCAGAGCTGTTTCGGCCCCCTCGAAGTGGCCTACGACCTGCCGACGGGCGACCCGGACGAGCTGAAGCGGCGCATCGCCGCCGGTCCCGACAACATCTGGCGCTACGCCCCGCTGCTGCCCGTCCCCGCCGACGTCGCGTCGAAGCCCAACATCAACCCCGGCTTCACCAAGCTCGTCAAGGCCGACAACCTCGCCCGTGAGCTGGGCGTCACCGGCGCCCTGTACGTGAAGGACGACTCCGGCAACCCGACGCACTCCTTCAAGGACCGCGTCGTCGCCATCGCCGTCGAGGCGGCGCGCGCCTTCGGCTTCACCACGCTCTCCTGCTCCTCCACCGGCAATCTCGCGGGCGCCGTCGGCGCCGCCGCGGCCCGCGCCGGCTTCCGTTCCTGCGTGTTCATCCCGCACGACCTGGAGCAGGGCAAGGTCGTCATGGCCGCGATCTACGGCGGCGAACTCGTCGGCATCGAGGGCAACTACGACGACGTCAACCGCTTCTGCTCGGAGCTCATCGGCGACCCGCTCGGCGAGGGCTGGGGCTTCGTCAACGTCAACCTCCGCCCGTACTACGGCGAGGGCTCCAAGACCCTCGCCTACGAGATCTGCGAGCAGCTCGGCTGGGTGCTGCCCGACCAGCTCGTCGTCCCCGTCGCGTCCGGCTCGCAGCTGACGAAGATCGACAAGGGGCTCAAGGAGCTGATCGCGCTCGGCCTGGTCGAGGAGAAGCCGTACAAGATCTTCGGCGCGCAGGCCGAGGGCTGCTCGCCGGTCTCCGTCGCCTTCAAGGCCGGCCACGACGTCGTACGGCCGCAGAAGCCCGACACGATCGCCAAGTCACTGGCGATCGGCAACCCGGCCGACGGCCCGTACGTGCTGGACATCGCCCGCCGCACCGGCGGCGCCGTGGAGGACGTGGACGACGAGCAGGTCGTCGACGCGATCAAGCTGCTCGCACGGACCGAGGGGATCTTCGCCGAGACGGCGGGCGGGGTGACCGTGGGCGTGACGCGCAAGCTCATCGAGGCGGGTCTGCTCGACCCGGCGCTCACCACGGTCGTGCTGAACACCGGGGACGGGCTCAAGACGCTGGACGCCGTCGCGCCGACGACGGGGCCGACCGCGACGATCCCGCCGAGCCTCGACGCGTTCCGCGCGGCCGGTCTGGCGCGTTGAGCACCTCACCAACCCGCTCCTTCCCGGAAGGCAGAAACCGATGAGCGTGAACGTCCGCATCCCCACCATCCTCCGTACCTACACCGGCGGGAAGGCCGAGGTCCCGGCCGAGGGCACGACCCTCTCCCAGGTCATCGAGTCCCTGGAGACCAACCACCCGGGCATCGCCGCCCGCGTCCTGGACGACCAGGGCAAGCTCCGGCGCTTCGTCAACGTGTACGTGAACGACGACGACGTCCGCTTCGAGCAGGGCCTGGAGACCGCCACCCCGGACGGTGCCGGGATCTCGATCATCCCGGCGGTCGCCGGCGGCTGAACGGCACGCACGGTGAACGGTGTTGCCCCC
The DNA here is from genome assembly GCF_055583685.1 of Streptomyces sp. NPDC104581. NCBI lineage: Bacteria > Bacillati > Actinomycetota > Actinomycetes > Kitasatosporales > Streptomycetaceae > Streptomyces > Streptomyces sp. NPDC104581. The sequence goes on along the minus strand of NZ_JBVJNN010000021.1, from coordinate 17,404 downwards.
TCCGCGAGAGAAACGGAGGGGGCAATTCCATGAGGTTGAACGCGGTACAGTTGGGGTAGCCCCGCCGCCGCCTGTGCCACGAGCATATGAGTTCGCGACAAGATGCGGTCGAAGTGCGGACGCTGTTTGCGCGGTTCCTTGCGCTTTGCCCGGCCCGACTTGCCCTGGTGGCCCGGCAATTCACCCCTTTGCGTGTTCTGCCGTGCCCAGAATTCTCGTCCGATTGACCTGTTGCAGAGGGCAGTTGGGCAGATACATTCAGCCGCGGTCGACGCGTTCCGGCGCGAAGTGCGGTCCCGCGCAGGGGCCAGTAATAGGGGAGTTGGGCATGGCTCAGGGCACCGTCAAGTGGTTCAACGCGGAGAAGGGCTACGGCTTCATCGCGGTCGACGGTGGTGCGGATGTTTTCGTCCACTACAGCGCGATCCAGATGGACGGCTACCGCACCCTTGAAGAAGGTCAGCGAGTTGAGTTCGAGATCTCGCAGGGCCAGAAGGGTCCGCAGGCGGACATGGTCAAGCTCGCCGTCTGATCCCGGCGCGATCGGCCAACGACGCACTCACGGACGAGGGGCCCGTATCCCGGCAGGGGATACGGGCCCCTCGTGCGTGCGCGCCGGGGTGTGCGCGAGGCGTGCGCGGGTCCCGCGCGGCTCCGCGGTCACCCGGGAGTCGCTTGCACTCTCGGGGGTCGAGTGCTAATCATTGGCGTTAGCACTCTGTAGGTGAGAGTGACAACTTATGGACCGGGTCAGCGAGGCCCGAGAGCCTGTGGGGCAAGGAACCGCAGGGCTCTTCGGCCGTCCGTCGCGGGCGCGGACACGGTCCGGAGCAATCCACCCCCTGTCCGGGAGGACCACTTCACATGGCCAAGATCATCGCGTTCGACGAGGAGGCACGGCGCGGTCTCGAGCGCGGGATGAACCAGCTCGCCGACGCCGTCAAGGTCACCCTTGGCCCCAAGGGCCGAAACGTCGTCCTCGAGAAGAAGTGGGGCGCCCCCACGATCACCAACGATGGTGTCTCCATCGCCAAGGAGATCGAGCTCGAGGACCCGTACGAGAAGATCGGCGCCGAGCTGGTCAAGGAAGTCGCCAAGAAGACGGACGACGTCGCCGGTGACGGTACGACCACCGCGACCGTCCTGGCCCAGGCCCTGGTCCGCGAGGGCCTGCGCAACGTGGCCGCCGGCGCCAACCCGATGGCCCTCAAGCGCGGTATCGAGAAGGCCATCGAGGCCGTCTCCGGTGCGCTTCTGGAGCAGGCCAAGGACGTGGAGACCAAGGAGCAGATCGCTTCGACGGCCTCCATCTCCGCCGCCGACACCCAGATCGGCGAGCTCATCGCCGAGGCGATGGACAAGGTCGGCAAGGAAGGCGTCATCACCGTCGAGGAGTCGCAGACCTTCGGTCTCGAGCTCGAGCTCACCGAGGGCATGCGCTTCGACAAGGGCTACATCTCGGCGTACTTCGCCACCGACATGGAGCGTATGGAGGCGTCGCTCGACGACCCGTACATCCTGATCGTCAACTCCAAGATCGGCAGCGTCAAGGACGTCCTGCCGCTCCTGGAGAAGGTCATCCAGTCGGGCAAGCCGCTGCTGATCATCGCCGAGGACGTCGAGGGCGAGGCGCTCTCCACCCTCGTCGTGAACAAGATCAAGGGCACCTTCAAGTCCGTCGCCGTCAAGGCCCCGGGCTTCGGTGACCGCCGCAAGGCGATGCTGAACGACATCGCCATCCTCACGGGCGGCACGGTCATCTCCGAGGAGGTCGGCCTCAAGCTGGAGAACGCCGGTCTCGACCTGCTGGGCCGCGCCCGCAAGGTCGTCATCACCAAGGACGAGACCACCATCGTCGACGGTGCCGGTGACAGCGAGCAGGTCGCCGGTCGCGTGAACCAGATCCGCGCCGAGATCGAGAACTCCGACTCGGACTACGACCGCGAGAAGCTCCAGGAGCGCCTCGCGAAGCTGGCCGGCGGCGTGGCCGTCATCAAGGCCGGTGCCGCGACCGAGGTCGAGCTCAAGGAGCGCAAGCACCGCATCGAGGACGCGGTGCGCAACGCCAAGGCCGCCGTCGAGGAGGGCATCGTCGCCGGTGGTGGCGTGGCTCTGCTCCAGGCTTCCTCGGTGTTCGAGAAGCTGGAGCTCGAAGGCGACGAGGCGACGGGCGCCGCCGCCGTCAAGCTCGCGCTGGAGGCCCCGCTCAAGCAGATCGCGGTCAACGCGGGTCTTGAGGGTGGCGTCATCGTCGAGAAGGTCCGCAACCTCAAGATCGGTCACGGCCTGAACGCCGCGTCCGGCGAGTACGTGGACATGATCGCCGAGGGCATCATCGACCCGGCGAAGGTCACGCGCTCCGCGCTCCAGAACGCGGCGTCGATCGCCGCGCTGTTCCTCACCACCGAGGCCGTCATCGCCGACAAGCCGGAGAAGGCCGCCGCCGGCGGCGCGCCGGGCGGCATGCCGGGCGGTGACATGGACTTCTGACCGGCCTCTGGCCGTTCGGCTGTCCCGCACGGATCGACGAACCGAGGGCGGCACTCCCGTGAAGGGGGTGCCGCCCTCGGGGCGTTCGGGCCGCTCCGCCCCTGCCCCCGGTCTACGGGCGGTGCCGCGGGATCGGCCGGGAATCCGTCGAGACCGCCACGTAGGCCAGTCCGTCGTACGCGTCCGCCGGCCGGACCGGGCTGAGGTCCCGGCGGTAGAACCAGCGCGTCACCAGCGCGCCGAAGGTACGCGTCCCGTGCGTGGCCCCGGCCCACTCCCGTACGGCGCGCGGCGCGTCCCCGGCCGTCGCGGGGCGCAGGTCCAGCAGGTGGTCCTGCGGTGTCGCCGCGGCGAGTTGCGCCTCCACGGTGCCCGCGGGGGCGGGGCCGATGGGGTTGCCCTCGGCGATACGGCCCGTCAGACCGCCCACGCCGCTCCAGGGGCCCGGCCAGATGCGGTGGGCACGGAAGGACCCCGAGCCGAAGAGGAGCCCGAGGGCGTAGTACGCGTCGCCGTACCGCTCGCGCAGACGCAGGCCCAGCGGCCGGCCGCCACCGGGGTTGAGGCCCTTCGTGACATGGCCGTTGTGGCCCCAGAGCACCACCTTGGCCGCCGGGTCGGCGTCCATGACGTCCTCGACGGCCTCCGCCATGTACCGGTCCCGTGCGGCCTGGACGGTCCGTTCCGGATCCGGGTGCCGGGTGCCGCGCGTCACCAGATCGGCGGCCCTGACCAGATTGCGCGCGTGCCGCACCGCCACGGCGCCGGCGGGGGTGCCGGGCTCGTCGTAGCCGCGGACGAACTCCAGCAGCCTCGTCGCCTCGCCCATCAGCTTCTGCTCCGGGTCGGGGAGCGAGCCCGGATACGCGGTGGCGAGCACCCCGAGCGCGGAGTGCAGGGCGGGCAGCCGCTCCGGTGCCACGCTGGTCAGGAACGCTTCGAGCACCGCGAGCGAATCCCCCGACCGCTGCGGGTCGACACCGGTGAAGCGGACCTTCTCCCCGTCCGGCCGCCCGTCGTTGTACGCGCGCATCCACTTGATCACGGCCAGGACCTCTTCGGTCCGCCAGGTCCAGAACCCCAGCCCGCTCAGCACCTGTTCGGGGTCGCCGACACCGTCGCGCACGTACGCGTCGACGGCCGGACCGGCGGACGCGCTCGCCTCCATGGCCAGGACGGTGAAACCCAGTTCGGTGACCAGGTACTCCAGCAGACGGTGCTTGAGCCGGAAGAACTCACGGGTGCCGCGGGTGGACTCGCCCAGCCCCACGATCCGTACGCCGTCGAGCACCCGCTTGAGCGGCTGGAGGTCGGTAGTGGGCGCTCCGGCGGTGAGACCGCCGCTCAGGGGCACGGCGTTCTCCGACAGCCATGCCGTCACCTCGGCGGACACGGTCTCCCGATCATTCGCTGACATGCCGCCGAGGCTACAGCCGGGACCGTTCGCCCCCGGCACCGGGAACTCGGTGGCGGGCGCGGCGCGTTACGTGCGCATAGCGCACCGGAGTTGTCCCTGTCCCCAGGCACCCCCGAAGCCCCGGAGGCCCGACACCATGCCCCTGACTCCCCCCGGCTCCTCCCGCCCCTCCCGCCGTGCTGTGCTCGGCGGCGTCGCCGCGACGGCGTTCGCGCTCGGTGCGGGCACGGCCACGGCGCAGCCGCGCACCGGCCGGCCCGGCCGCCCCCAGTGGCCCGCCGAGTTCGCGCTGCCCAACGGTTTCCGCCCCGAGGGCATCGCCATCGGCGCCGGCCCGTACGCCTACATGGGCTCCCTCGCGGACGGCTCCGTCCGCCGCGCCGATCTGCGCACCGGTGAGGGCAGGACCGTCCTCGCGGGCGCGGCCGGCGCGGCGGCCACCGGCCTGAAGCTCGACCGCGACGGGCTCCTCTACGTCTCGGGCGGTCTGAGCGCCTCCATCCGGGTGCTCGACACCCGTACGAACCGGCTCACCGCCACGTATCAGCCCACGACGGCCGGTTTCGTCAACGACGTGATCCTGTACGGCGACCGCGCCTGGTTCACCAACTCGCACGCCCCCGTGATCTACACCGTCCCGCGCGGCCACGGCGCAGGCGGCCGCGACCTCCGGGAGGTCCCGCTCGGCGGCGACTGGGAGCAGGGGCCGGCCGGCACCATCAGCGCCAACGGCATCGAGACCACCCCCGACGGCCGCGCGCTGATCGTGGTCAACAGCCCGGCGGGCACGCTGTTCCGCGTCGATCCGAGGACCGGGCACGCCACGAACATCACCCTGCGGGGCGCGGAGTCGGTCGTCAACGGCGACGGACTGCTCCGCGTCGGCCGCACGCTGTACGTGGTGCAGAACCGCCTCAACGTCATCACGGTCTTCGACCTCGACCCCCGCGCCCGCACCGCGACGCTGCGCCGCTCCATCACCGACCCCCGCTTCGACGTCCCCACGACCGCGGCCCGCCTCGGCGACCGGCTCTATCTGGTCAACGCCCGCTTCACGACACCTCCGACACCGGAGACGACGTACAACGCGGTGTCCGTACCGCTGCGTTGACGCGTGCGTTCCCGAAGCGCTCCGGCATGGCGGGCGGGCTTCCCTCCCGGCCGGGCGTCCGGGGAGGGCGAAACGGCAGGTCGATGCGTTCGTCACTCGTTCGTGGGACGCTGGGTGAAGAGTCGGCAGGGCTGTCCATCTGTCGATCTACGCTCGCCTAGCTCAGGCCGCAGAGAAGGGACCCGCGATGACCGCCGCGATGGTCGAGAACGACCCGTCATCTGAGTTCCGCCCGTGGGAGTACCTACTGGAGACATGGCGTGAGCTGGACGTGCCCGAAGGCTGGCGCGCCGAGATCGACGAAGGGCAGATCGTCTTGGTACCGCCGCCGCATGCGCATCACAACGGCATCGCAGCCAGGGTGCAGCGCACGCTCTACCGGAATCTGTCCGAGGACTTGGAGATCTACCAGACCCTCGGTGTACATGTCGCGCCCCTCGACAAGCTCTACGTGCCGGATCTGGTGATCATGCCGTCCGAGGCCGTCGAGGCTGTCGGAGCGGACACCAACGATCCGGTGGACGCCGCGGAAGCCCTGCTCATCGTGGAGATCACCTCCAAGGGCAACGCCCGCGACGACCGGACGAAGAAGTACCGGGCCTACGCCCGCGCGCTGGTTCCGCTCTACCTGCTCATCGACCGGTTCGACACCCGCGGTCCCGTGGTGACGCTCTTCAGCGAGCCGAGCGAGGACGGCACGTACAAGCACTCCGAGCAGGTGGCGTTCGGGAAGCCGATCGTGCTGCCCCAGCCGTTCGGGACGACGCTGGAGACCGCCGCTTTCCCTGTCTGAGGCCGGATCACGCGCAGGCCCGCCGCGAGCGCGTCACGACCGCAGCAGATGTACGCAGGTCGCGTACAGCGCCGCCGCCGAGCCGAAGCCCGGAAGGGCCGTCCAGAGGGCGGTGGTCGAGGTCAGTGGCGCCAGTACGGCCGCGGCCAGGGCGGACGCGCACATCGCCGCGCCCGTGAGGTGGTAGGCGCGGACGCCGAACAGACGGGCCAGCGGGAAGAAGTGGACGCCCACGACCGCCGCGACGAACGCCGGGATCGCCTCCGTGTGGTCCGTCACGACCAGCGCGCGGGCGATCGCGAAGATCGCCACCCACTCCGCCAGCACCACCAGCCCGAAGCGCAGGCCCGTCTTCTTCCTGGTGGCCGCCGTCGGGTCGCCGTGCGCCGGGGCGTCCGCCGCCGCGCGGCTCCTGCGGGAGGCCAGGAACGCGACGGTGAGCGAGGCGAGTACGGCGGCGGCGAACACCGCCCGGCCCGCCGGCACCGGCATGTCCGTGACACCGCACGCCGTCCAGCCGAGGCCGAAGAAGGCCATGACACCGGCGCCGGTCGCGCGCCCGCGCACTTCGGCGCGGGACAGGGCCGCAGGGGCGTCGGCGGGGTGGGCGGTGGTCATGGGCGGTCGTCCTTACCGGGGAGTGCGGGGGCTGCGGAAGATGCGGGGTGTTCGGGGTGGGGCTCGGTCGTGCGCGGTGTCACGATCCTACGAATCGGACGAGGTCCCCTTCGACGCCTGGAGCGCCGCCCGCAGATGACCGTGCGAGTCCGCGAGCAGACCGGCCGCCGTGGGTCCGTCGACCGAGCCGAGGATGGTGAGGATCGCGTTCTTCACCTCGCCGTCGGTCGCCGCGAGCGCCGCCTCGATCTCCTCGTCCCCCGCGCCGGTCGCGAGCGCGACGATACGGCGGGAGCGGGCCCGCAGCTTCTCGTTGGACGCGCGGACGTCGACCATCAGGTTTCCGTACGTCTTGCCGAGCCGGATCATCGTGATCGTCGAGATCATGTTGAGGACCAGCTTCTGCGCCGTCCCCGCCTTCAACCGCGTCGAGCCCGTGAGCAGTTCGGGGCCCACCACGATCTCCAGGCCGTGTTCGGCAGCGGCGGCGAGCGGACTGTCCGCGTTGCAGGACAGACCGACGGTGAGCGCGCCGAGCGAGCGGGCGTGCTCGACCGCGCCCACCGCGTACGGTGTGCGGCCGGACGCCGAGATGCCGACGACGGTGTCGTCCGGGCCGACCCCCAGCTCGGCCAGGTCCGCCGCCGCCAGTTCCTTCGAGTCCTCGGCGCCCTCCACGGACTTGACCATCGCGCCGGGGCCGCCCGCGATGAGGCCGACGACCTCCGAGGGGTCCGTGTTGAAGGTGGGAGGGCACTCACTGGCGTCCAGGATGCCGAGACGGCCGGCCGTGCCGGCGCCCGCGTAGATCAGCCTGCCGCCACGGGCCATCCGTTCGGCGGTGGCGTCGATGGCGGCGGCGATACGGGGGAGCTGAGCGGCGACGGCGGCCGGGACGGTCTGGTCCTCGCCGTTCATCACGCGGGCGATGTCCTCGGTCGACCGGCGGTCGATGTCGGCGAGTTCGGGGCGGAACGCCTCGGTGGTGAGGGTCGCGAGCTCGGCGCGGAGTTCGCCGTAGGCGGGGCTGGAGGCGGAACCGGCGCCGGACATCGAGGAGGCATCGGTGGGCATGGAGGTCATGGAGAAGCGGCTCTTTCTGGCGAGCTGGCAGAAACCTGAGGAAGCCCCGTTTTGGTGACGCGGTCGAGCGGTCGAGCGGTCGAGCGGTCGAGCGGTTGGGCGGTTGGGCGGTGCGCGCCTGTGCGGCGGCGCGCGGCTGTGCGGTCGCGGTGCGCGGTCGCGGCTGAGGTCGCGGGGTACGGTCGCGGGTCGGTGATCGGCGGTCCGTCATCGGCGGGTGCGCGTTCGCCGGCGCGGCGACCGGCGGCTGGGTACGGGTCCGGATCAGCGCGAGCGCGGCGAGTGGCGGTGGGCCAGTGCCTCGTAGGACGCAGCGAGGGCGGGTGCCGCCCTCTCGTACGTCCGCTGGGCGACCCCCACGAACAGACAGTCCACGACCAGGAGCTGACTCGTCCTGCTGGACATCGCCGCCGGCCGCAGCTCGCTCTCGCGGGCCGTGGACGTGGTGAGGACGTGGTCCGCGTACTGCGACACCGCGCCGTCCGGACGGCCCGTGATCGCGACCGTCGTCGCGCCCCGGTCGAAGGCGACGCGCAGCGGCTCGATGACGTCCCCGGTGGAGCCCGAGTGTGTGATCGCTATGGCCACGTCGCCCGGCCGGAGCTGGACGGCGTTGGTGACCGCGAGGTGCGGATCGCTGTGCGCGTGGGCTATCAGACCGATGCGCAGGAGCTTCTGCGCGAGGTCCATACCGACGAGACCGCTCGCGCCGACGCCGTATATGTCGATACGCCGCGCGTTCGCCGCGGCGGTGACGACCGCGCCGAGCTGCACGGTGTCGAGCCCGGCGGCGGTGTCGGCGAGGGTCTGCTGCTCGTCGTACGCGAGCTTGGCGACGACATCGGCGATCGGGTCGTCGACGGCGATGTCGGCGGTGACCGCCGGGGCCGCGCCGGACTCCTGGTGGGCGGCGAGGCCGGCGAGGGCGAGACGCAGATCGCGGTAGCCGGGGTAGCCGAGGAGGCGGGCGGTCCTGACGACGGTGGCCTCGCTCGTACCGGTGAGTTCGGCGAGACCCGTGACGGTGAGGGCGGCGGTCCGCGCGGGGTCGGCGGCCACGGCTTCGGCGACGCGCTGCATGGAGCGCGTCATGGAGGGCGCGAGGGTACGCACCTTGGCCGCGAGGGCGGCGGGGGCCGGAGGGGCGCCACCGCTGTAAATTTCCTTCACGTCACTGGTCACACCTGAAAGATAATTTCAGCCGGGAGGATGCGTCAAGGGCCGGGCCGGGTCGGCGGCGCCGCGTCCGGGAGGCGGGTGACCCGCGGCTCGCCGGGGCGGAGCGCCGGGCGTACGACAATGGGGGCATGGAAGACATGAACCCCCTGGAGCAGGCGCTGCACAGCGCACGCGCCCTGGTCCTCGCCGATCTCGCGGCGGGTGACGTCGCGCGGGCCGAGATCGTCTCGCTGGTGGAGGACGCCGTGTCCCACCGGCGGTGGTGGGTGGAGCAGTGGCCGGAGGGGATCGAGTTCGTCGTCGGCCTGGTCGCCCAGGACGTACAGGACGCCCTCCTGGAGACGCACGGCCGCTGGCCGCTCTGTCCCGTCTGCGGCGAGTCCCGCACGGAGCTGGCGGCGGAGGGCGGGCCGCACGCGCTGGAGGTGGAGCCTGAGCTGGGCGCGGACCCGCACTGGGTGTGCGGGAAGGCGGCCGTGGTGGTGGCGCCGGTCGGGTCGCTGGGCGCGGTGCTGGGGGCCGGCTGACGTGACCGTCTACATCGACCCGCCGACCTGGCCGGGGCACGGGCGGCTCTGGTCGCATCTGGTCAGTGACGTCTCGTACGAGGAACTGCACGCCTTCGCGGCGGGGATCGGGTGCCCGGCGCGGGCGTTCGAGCGCGATCACTACGACGTACCGTCCCACCGCTACATGGACGCCGTCCGGGCGGGCGCGGTGGAGGTGGGCTCGCGCGAGCTGGTACGGAGGCTGACGGGGGCGGGGCTGCGGCAGCGGAAGCGGTGGCGTGGTCAGGGCGTGTCCGCGAAGTAGCGCCGTCCGCCCGCGGGGCGGGCCCGCGGCGTCCGGCGGTGGGGTGTCGCGAGGCGGAGGACCGGTCTCGTACCGTTCGTGGTCGGCCGGTCTACGACGCAGCGGGGTCCCGTGACCCTTGGGGGAGGGTCGCCGCGCCGGGTGTCTCGCGGTGCCGGGCGGGACTTCGCGGGCGCGTCCCAACGCGGGTCAGGCCGTCGGGTGGGCCCGCGGCGTCCGGCGGTGGGGTGTCGCGAGGCGGATGACCGGTCTCGTACCGTTCGTGGTCGGCCGGTCTACGACGCAGCGGGGTCCCGTGACCCTTGGGGGAGGGTCGCCGCGCCGGGTGTCTCGCGGTG
>NZ_JBVJNN010000021.1:0-7463 GCF_055583685.1 Streptomyces sp. NPDC104581 | reverse complement strand
GCCGGGCGGGACTTCGCGGGCCCGTCCCAACGCGGGTCAGGCCGTCGGGCGGGCCGGTGAGGCGTCCTCGGCCACCGGGCGGGGCCGGTTCGCCCCCTTCGCGATCACGCGGGTGCCGCCCGGCCGCTGGTGGCGCATCGCGAGGGCCACCAGGCCCGCCGCCAGCACCGTCATCGCCGCCCCCGCCCACGCCGTCGAGGCGAAGCCGAACCCCGCGTCGATCACCGTGCCGCCCAGCCACGGGCCGCCCGTGTTGCCGAGGTTGAACGCCGACGTCGCCGTCGCGCCCGCCAGGATCGGTGCCGCCGCCGCCACGTTGAACATCCGCGCGTTCAGCGCCGGCGCCGTGAAGAACGCCGAGAAACCGAGCAGCAGCGACAGCACCACCACCGCCACCGCGCTCGACGCCACCAGTGCCAGCGCGGCCAGGAACACCGTCGAGGCGACCACCCCGCTCAGCAGCACCCCGAAGAGATGCGCGTCCGCGACCCGGCCGCCGATCACCGTGCCGATCAGCGCGCCGACGCCGAACAGCGCGAGCACCGTCGGGACCCAGCCCTCGTCGAGACCGGCCACGTCCGTCAGCAGCGGGGCCAGATAGGAGAACGCGCAGAAGACCCCGCCCGCCGCGAGCGCCGTGATCGCGATCGCCAGCCACACCTGGCGGTCGCGGTAGATCAGCAGCTCGCGCCTGAGTTCCGGCTTGCGCTCCGGCAGCGGGATGCGCGGGATCAGCGTCGCGACACCGACCAGCGCGACGGCGGACGCCGCGCCCACCGCCCAGAACGCGGAACGCCAGCCCAGATGCGTACCGAGGAACGCCCCCGCCGGCACCCCGAGCACGTTCGCGATCGACAGCCCGCCGATCATCACGGCCATCGCGCGGGCACGCGCCGTCTGCGGCACCATCGCGATGGCGACCGCCGCGCCGACCGCCCAGAAGCCCGCGCAGGCGAACGCGCTGACGACACGTGAGACGAACAGCACCTCGTAGTTGGGCGCGATCGCGCCCGCGACCTGGCCGAGGCCGAAGACGGAGATCAGCGCGATGAGCGTCGTACGGCGCGGCAGCCGCAGTGTCGCCACGGCGAGCAGCGGGGCGCCGACCACCATGCCGATCGCGAAGGCGGATATCAGCAGACCGGCCTTCGGGATGCTGACGTCCATGTCCTCGGCGATCGGCGGCAGCAGCCCGGACAGCATGAACTCACTGGTTCCGAGGGCGAAGACGGAGAGCCCGAGTATGTACACGGCGAGTGGCATGCGGGCGCGGCTGGGCGCGACGGGAGCGGAGTCAGGCATGGCACGTACAACCACCGGCCCCCGCTCCGTCATTCCTGACCGCGCCGGTCAGCGGGTGAGCGTCTCCAGTTCGGCCGTGAGGTTCTGCCGGGCCCGCCCCTCCCACAGCTCCGCCCCGTGCCGTGTCCTGAACAGCCTTTCCAGGTCCAGGAGTTGGCGCAGCACGGCCGCCCGGCCCGCCCGGAACGCGTCGTCCGGGACGAAGCCGTACTCCTCCCGTACGGCGCGCGTGTACGCCTCGTACGCCTCCGGCCCCGACGCGAGGATCACGAGATCCGCGTCACACAGCACCTCGCCGTTGGTGTCGCCGGGCGCCGGATCGTGGGTGACGGTGAGGCGCACGAGACGGGCGACCTCGTCCGTGACGTCGGCCCGTACGCCCAGCTCGGTGAGGGCGCGGACCGCGAGCACGGCGCTGCGCTCCTCGTTCTCGGAGCGGTCGGGGCGGTAGACGGCGTCGTGGAACCAGGCGGCGAGCCGTACGGCTTCGGGGTCGGCCGCGTACTCGGCGAGGGTGTCGACGTGGTCCAGGACGGCCAGCAGGTGATCGGTGTTGTGGTACCGGCGCTGGGGCTCGGCCCAGCGGGCCATCAGGTTCTCGGCGTAGGGGAGGGGGTCGGGGAGCGGCTCGGGGGCGCTCTCCCCGTCGCGTACCGCGTCGAGGGTGCGCAGCCAGCGGCTGCGGAGGGCGTCGTGAACGGACATGGAGGGAGAGCTTAGAGCCCTGTCCCCGGCGGCCAGCTCCGCGTTGAACTGGGCGCCGGCCACCAGCGACAGATTCGTCAGCCACAGCCAGATGAGAAAGACGATGCTGCCCGCGAGCGAGCCGTAGAGCCGGCTGTACGTCCCCGAGTGGGCCGCGTACACCGCGAACCCCGCCGACATCAGCAGCCAGAGCAGCACCGCGAGCACTCCGCCGGGCAGCGCGCTGCGCAGATGGCGGGTGCCGGGCGGACCCGTACGGAACACGACGAGGACGAGGACCGCCGCGAGCGCCAGCAGCAGCGGCCACTTCAGAACCGACCACACCACGCTTCCCGTGCTCCCCACGCCCAGCAGGGGACCGATCCGGCGGACCGCGTCGCCCGTCAGCACCAGCGTGAACGCGCTCGTGACGAGCAGCGCGAGCAGCGCGCACGCCGTGACCACGATGCGCGGGGCCGTGCGCCACGGCGGACGGTGGTCGACCGCGCCGTGCATACGGTGCAGCGCGCGCCGGAAGACACCCAGATAGCTGGAGGAGGACCAGAGCGCGCCGACCGTGCCGAAGATCGTCAGCAGCCAGGCGGCGGTGCGCTGGCGGGTCATCTGGTCGAGCGCGTCGCTGATCAGGTGCTTCGACTGCGCCGGGACCAGTGAGGTGATCTGGTCGGCCAGTTCGCCCGCCGCGTCGCTGCCGGCGAGACCGATGGACGCCACGGTCACCAGGAGCGCCGGGACGATCGCGAGGACGGTGTAGTACGTGAGGGCGGCGGCCCAGTCCGTGGCGTCGTCACGCCACAGCGCGATCGGGGTGCGCCGGAGCGCGCGGACGAAGCGGCGGGCGTCGCGCGGGGGACGCTTGGCGCGCGGTGGATGCGGGTGCCACCAGGCGTGCGCCGGGCGGGACTTGGGCACTCTCGTCTCCCCGTTCGGTGTTCGTGTGCGGCGGTCGTGTCGACGGTCGCGGATTCGGGCGGCGGGTACGGCGGTCGCGGGGGCACGGGCACCCCCGTGACCTGCCCGCGGCCGGTCCGCCGTGCCGCTTGACCTCAGGGTGCCCTGCCACGGGCGTCCGACGCGGTTCAGAGCAGCGGCGCACGTGTGGTGTCGGCCCGGCGCAGTCCGCGCGAGCGCGCCGGAGCGCGTGCCGGGGCCCTGAGCCGTACGACCGCTTCCACGCGCACCGTGCCCTCGCCGCTCGCCCGCGCGTCCGCGACCGGACCGGTGTCGATCCGCCGGACGACGTCCGCCGGGACGGCGTCCGGTTCCAGCCGTACGGAGAACGTCGCACGCGGCCGGCGCGGCCGGCCCGACAGTGTCACCCGCGCACGGTTCACTCCCGGGATCCGCTCCGTCCGCTCCTCCATGGCGGCCGTCAGCGCGCGGGTACGGAGCCCGAGCCCCGGACGCGGGAGGCGGAGCGTGCGCGGCTGACCCGTCCGGAACTGGGCCAGCAACCACCACAGGCAGAGCACGAACAGGGCGGCGAGCGCCGCGATCACGGCCGGGGTCCACCAGCCGTGGTCGCGCAGCCGGGAGAGCAGCGCGCGGTCCGCCAGCGCGGCGTCGGGCCGGACGGTGGCCGCCTCGGGCCACCAGCCGGGCAGACGCTCGCGTACGGTTCCGTGGCCGGTCAGGACCCACGCCCCCGCACCGGTCAGACCCGCGCCGATCACGGCCAGCAGGGCGCGGTCGACGGCGCTACGGGGCCGAGGCCGGAGCCGGGGGCGGGGCATGGGAGGTCGCCTCCTTCTGGTCGTGGTCCTGCGGTCCGTGGTCGTGCCGTTCGCGGTCGTGTCCTTCGTGGTCGTGTCCGCCGTCCCGCTCGTGGCCGGACTCACCGTCGTGCGCGCCGGGCGGCTGCCAGTACGCGTCGCGGCTCACCCGCACCCGTACGCGCGGCCGCTTCGCCAGACCGAGACCGGCGACGACCTCGCCGGCGGCCCGCAGGAGCGCCTCGCGCGTGTCGGCCGGGTCCCCGAAACCGATCCGCGCGCGCACGGCGATCCGGCGGCGCCGGGCAGTGACCCGTACGCGCGAGACGCCGGGCACGTCGGCCGCGCGATGACGTACGAGGGCGGCCACCGCCGGCCTGTCGACGGCGGCGGCGGTCGCGCCCGGCATCGCCGATGCCGTCGCCCCCACTGATGCCGTCGGCCCCGCCGGCCCGGTCGACATCGGCAGCCGGCCGCGCAGTCCGGGGGTGAGCGCCACCAGCAGCGTCCACAGGCCGGCCACCGTCGCCGCGGCGGCGACGGCGGCCACCGCCGTGTCGGCCGGCCCGTGGCCCGTCATCCAGTCCACCGTGCGCAGGCGCACGTCCGACGGCTCGCGGCCGAACGCCACCGCGACGACATCGGCGAGCAGCACCCCGCACACGGCCGCCCCGAGCAGCGCGAACACGGCCGCCGGGACGCGCCGTTGGGACCAGGGGCGGCGCGCGGCGCGGCGCGGGGACTCCGCCGCCTCCGCCGGCCCGGCGGGTTCGGCCGCCGACTGCGCGAGGCGGGTGATCCGGACCGTCGTACGGCTGACCGTCAGGCCCGTGAGATACGCGGTGCGTTCGGTCACGCGCCGCTGGAGTTCCGCACCGGACGTTTCGAGAGGTACGGGGTAGGCGAGGCCGACGTCGAGATGGACGCCGTCCACCCGGCTGCCGCGCACCTCGGCCGACGCACGCACGACCCGGCCCCCGCCCGGTCCCAGCACCTCGTCCGCGGCCCGGCCCGCCACCCGCCGTACCACCCGGTCCGCGATCCGCGTACTGCCGCGGTCGGCCGGCGGCACCCGCGGAACCGGCGGCGCGGGCGGGGGCGCCGGGCGCGCGGGGTCCGCGCTCACCGGCGCTTCCGCTCGTCAGGGTCCAGGAACTCGCGCAGGCTGATGCCCTGGTCGACCAGCCGACCCGCCACGAAGCCCACCGCTCCGAGCGCGGCCACCAGCAGGAACGCCCCGAACCCGCCGAACCAGCCCGCGAAGCCCAGGGCCATGCCGGCGGCCAGTCCCACCAGAGACGCGTTCATCGGGCCGCTCACTCGACGCGCGTGTCGGTGCCGCTGCTCGACTCGTCCTCGTCGTCCGGCAGATGCACGTCGTTGACGGTGACGTTCACCTCGACGACCTCAAGACCGGTGATCCGCTCGACGGCCGCGATGACGTTCTCGCGCACGTCGCGGGCGACGTCGCTGATCGGTACGCCGTACTCGACCACGAGGTCCAGATCGATGGCGGTCTGGCGCTCGCCGACCTCGACCTTGACGCCGCGGCCGACGTTGGGGCGTCCGCCCGGTACCCGGTCGCGTACGGCGCCGAGCGTCCGCGACAGGCCGCCACCCATGTCGTACACGCCGGGGATCTCACGCGCCGCCATGCCGGAGATCTTCACGACGACGACATCCGCGATGGAGGTCCGGCCGCGCGTGGCCGCGGGTTCGGTGGCCCCGGTCGCGCCGCTGCCGAGGGTGGTCGAGCCCGCCGAGCCGGGGTTCGCCACCGCCGTGGGGGTGGGGGACGCCTTCTGGGCCGGTGCCGTCTGGGTCGCTGCCATGGGACAGCCTCCTTCTCCGTGTCGTTCACGTGGTTGTCGTACACGTGCCGTTCGCGCTTGTCGTCTCGTTGGACACGGGTAGCCGGGTTTCGTCACGCGAGTTCGCCGGAATTCTTTTTTTCGCCGAACGCGCGTGACGATCGGCCGTCCCCCGTGTCGAAGACGTGTGAGGGGCCGTGCCGGACCCGGGGAACACGGATACGACGAGCGGCGAGAGGAGTCGGTGAGTGCCCGGCGACAACCTGCTGGCGGTACGCGCGGGCGAGGGCGACGAGGAAGCGTTCGAGACGCTCGTGCGCGACTACGGGCCGGTGATGCTCCAGCTCGCCACCCGGCTCCTCGGCAGCCGGACCGAGGCCGAGGACGCCGTACAGGACGCCTTCGTGAGCGCCTGGCGCAAGCTGCCCGAGTTCCGGGGCGACGCGGAGTTCAGCACCTGGATGTACCGGATCGTCACCAACCGGTGCCTCAACCAGTTGCGTGCCCGCCGCCCGGCGACGGATCTGGACTCCGTGCCCGAACCGGCCGCGCCCGAGCACGAGTCGTCCCCGGCGCGCGCCGCCGAGTCGCACGCCGCCGTACGCGCGCTGGCGGTGGCCATGATCGGGCTCTCGCCCGAGCAACGCGCCTGCTGGGTGCTGCGCGAGCTGCACGGGATGAGTTACGAGAACATCGCGGAGACGGTCGGGATCAGCCTGGTGGCGGTCCGGGGCAGGGTCTTCCGCGCACGCCGCTATCTGACGGAGGCGATGAGCGCATGGCGCTGAACGCGCATCCCGACCGCCCCGGGCCGGAGGACGGCGTGGGGGGCGAAGGGGAATCCGCCGACAACGAGGCCGAACTGCTCTCGTGCGGGCGGGAGTTGAGCGCCGTCTGGGACGCCTGGGACGACCGTGACACGACGGGCGCCCCGCCCGGCGTCACCGATCCGCATCTCGTGGAGTGCCCCTACTGCTCCGCCGCACTGGCCGATCTCGCCGCGCTCGGCGAGGCCGTCGACCGGACACGCGCGGCCGAGCGGCCCGCACCGGCCGAACTCTCCGACCTCACGGCCCGCGTCATGGACATCGTGCGGCTGGAGCTGCGGCCCGGCCGCCCCCTGCCGCTCGGCGCACCCGACGAGGACCTGTGGATCGTGGAGGCCGCCGCCGCGCGGGCCTTCCGGGGCGCGGCCGAGTCGCTGCCGGGGGTACGGGCGGGGAGCTGCCGCGTCAGCCCGCGCGAACGCGGGCCCGTCCGCGTACGGCTGGAGGTCGCGGCCGGACTCCACCTCAGCCTGCCGGACCTCGCCGAGAGGATCCGGGCGCGGGTGGGCGAGGCGGCACGCGACACCATCGGTATCGAGGTGGAGAGCATCGACGTGCTCGTCGTCGACCTCTTCGACGCGGGCGGCGCGGACGGCGCGGGCGGCGCGGACGACGGGCGCGACGGGCGCGACGCAGACGCAGGAGAGGGCCGATGACGCGGAACGAGACCGTCGCGACGAGGGACCGGCTGGCGCTGGCCGCCGCCGAGGCCGTGGAGCGGGTGCCGGGGGTGGCCTTCCTGCGCCCCGGCATCGCCGACCTGGTCCGGGCGTCCTACGCGTCGCGCGACCGGCGGAGGCCCGGCATACGGGTGCGGCCGGGCGCGGACGCCGCCTCCTGGCACATCGAGGTCCACCTCGTCGCCCGGCGCACGCACCGCACGCTGGATGTCACGCGTGCGGTGCGGGAGGCGGTCCTCGGAGCGGTGGCGGCGGCCGGTGACCCGGCCGGTATCGCCGTGACCGCGACGGTCACGGTGACGGTCACCGGCCTCGTCTGACAGACCCTAGCTGTATTGACCCGCAGGGTTGTTGACGCGGGTGATGGGTGGCTGGCCGCCGAGTGCGGTGTGGCTGCGGTGGTGGTTGTAGGTGTGGAGGAAGTCT